>JBDRIC010000025.1:0-15589 GCA_043816245.1 Patescibacteria group bacterium | reverse complement strand
ATGTGAAAATCATTCGCCACGCGAAGAATCACGACGACTTGATGTTCTTCACAAACACAGGGAGGGTCTTCCGACTGCCGGTTTACGAAGTGCCGCAAGCCACGCGGCAAGCGAAAGGAACTGCAATCGCTAATCTCATTCAAACGCAAAACGGAGAATACATCACCGCGATGCGGGTGGTGCGGGAGGCTGCGGAGGAAATGAAAAAGTTTCTATTTTTCTGCACGAAACTGGGAACCGTGAAACGCACTTCTATCGAGGATTTTGAAAATGTGCGAAAAAGCGGTCTGATCGCGATTAAATTGAATACGGGCGACGAATTAAATTGGGTTAAGGGATCGAGCGGCGAGAGCGAGATTGTGATTGTTTCTTACGATGGAAAATGCTGCCGCTTCGGCGAAAAAGATGTCCGATCGATGGGGCGGAGCGCAGCCGGAGTGCGCGGAATCAAACTGGGAGCGGGCGATCACGTGGTCGAGATGGATGTGGTGAAAGATCCGAAACAGGAAAGGTTGCTTACAATTTGCGAGAAAGGTTTGGGGAAAGCGACATTGATTTCAGATTATCGAATGACTCACCGTGGAGCTGGTGGAGTGAAGACAGTGAATGTAACTCCGAAAACCGGGAAAGTGGTAGGCGCGAAAGTTTTGCAACCGGATCTCGATGCAGATTTGTTGTTGATTTCGAAGCGCGGGCAAACGATTCGAATGGATGTGAAATCGATTCCTACGCGTGGGCGAGCAACGCAGGGAGTGATCTTGATGCGCTTGAAAAACGACTCGGTGGCTTCGATAAGTTTGTTGGAAAAATTACCCGAAGCAATCCAAGTAGCGATGCAAGAAGTTTCGAGTGAAGTGGAAAAGCTTTTGAATGGCAACGGGAAAAATGCTTGTCCTCGACCGCGATCGGGGGCTTGTCCTCCCGAAAGCGGGGAGTCAGAGAAGAAGGAGCTAAAGCCAATAGCTCTAAAAATCACTCCCGAAGAGGCGATGCAAAAAGCGGAAAAATCTGCGGTAAAAGCCGACCTCGCGAAACTCGTGAAAGCTGCGAAGAAAGATGTAGTAAAGCAAGAAAAGGAGAAGAAAGGTGATTCCAAAAAAAAGCAGGACAATGAAAAAGGGAAAGCTGCCTTGAAAAAGCGGAAGAAATAACTTCGTTCGGACATCAGACAACAGTCAATCGAGAAAATCAGACTTCCGACTCCTCTGGATTTTCCCAAATAATTCGCCCGCCTTCTAATCTCGTCGCGATTTTTCCATCTTTTTCGCGTGGCAATTTCTTTCCATTTTTGTCGTTCACGAGATGCACTTCTTTCGTGATCTCTATAACCCGAAGAAACGGAGCTGTGAATTTATCCAAATTTAAATCGCCACCGAATCCGATAGCATTAATTGCATTTTTCTTAACTGACTCTGACCATTCCGTTAAAAACGGTGCTTCAAGATATATGAGATTTTTAAGATTTAAATGTGGTGGCAGCTTAGTGAGTTTTTCACTATAAACCAAAAGTGACCAAAGATTTTCGCCGGTAAATTCTTTCGGAAATTCATCAGATGTGCATCTCATATCTGTGAGTTCTCTCTCTTCAATTGTTATATTCTGAATGTTTTTGTCCTCAAGCATTTTTTTTTCTCCCTCATCAGTCAAAAGTTTCTGAAGTTGCTTGCCAATTTCCGCGCTCCAGCCTCCCCACCCACTGGTAATCGCCACTATTTTATGGTTTTCGGTTTTTAAATACTGAATCGCCGCGTCATCGATCGAGTAATAAGCAAGAGTGTTTCTGATTACGCGGAGAATCTTCGCGTGTTCGGGAATCAATTCGAGGTTTCGACCCAAAAACTTGACTGTTTCAACCCTCAAAGTTTCAGGTTTTCCCGAAAGTGAAGGTAAGAGCTTTGCCGCTTGTTCGCGAATCATCGCGATAATTCCGGGTTTCGTTTCCGGCACTTCCGTTTTTGCGGCTTCCGCAATTTTGTTGTCGCTTAATTTATCCATTTTTAAAAATTAAATAAAGGGTCTTATTTTTTCGGATTTAATTTTTTTTGTCAAGTCTTTTTCCGCTTCTTCGAGTTTAAAATTTCGACTGTTTCGATGACTCAAAAAACTTTTCATCTCGCGATAATTTTGGATGGAAACCGAAGGTGGGCTCGCAAGCGAGCTTTGCCGGCAGCGATCGGACACCAGAAGGGCGCGGAGAATTTGAAAAAGCTCCTCCCCACTTTCATCTCGCACGGAATCACCCACCTCACCGTCTATGCCCTTTCAACCGAGAATTTGCAGGAACGGAGTGCGAGCGAATTGAAAAATATTTTTCGGGAAATTGAACGGTTCGCGAAAGATGAGGAAATTTTCCACGAAAATAAAATCCGGCTGCAGTTGTTCGGCGAGATTGCAAAATTCCCCATCTCAACAAAAAAAGCTTTGCGAAATCTCGTGGAACACACGAAAAATTACCGCGAACTCACTCTCAATCTCGCGCTCGGCTACGGCGGGAGGGACGAAATCGTGCGCGCGGTAAATAAATTCGCGGAAACGGGACAGCGCGCGACAGAAAAAAATTTCGGAAAATTTTTGGATTCGGGAGATCAGCCCGACCCCGATTTATTGATTCGAACTGGCGGAAAACGGAGAATTTCGAATTTTTTGATTTGGCAGTTGGCGTACGCGGAACTATATTTCACGGAAAAAATGTGGCCGCAGTTTGACGAAGCCGAGCTCGAAAAGGCTTTAAAATGGTTTCAAGAACAAAAAAGAACTTTCGGAAAATGAAGCAATTTCAAAAACTTCTCGCTCTCGCAAAAAAATTACGAAGTCCGACCGGCTGTCCGTGGGATCGGCAGCAAACGATTCTTTCACTCGCGAAAAGTTTGGAGGAAGAGTCAGACGAAGCTTTGGCGGCGATTCAGAAAAAGGATTTCGAAAATCTCGAAGAGGAGCTCGGCGATCTGCTTTTCAACATCGTGATGATCACGCAAATCGCGAGCGAGGAAAAGAAATTTCGGATGTCGGGGGTTTTGAAAAAAATCGAGCGGAAAATTATTTCGAGGCACTCGTGGGTTTTTGGGAAAGATCGGAAAAAGGTGAAAAACGCGGAAGACGCTTTGAAATTTTGGAAAGCAAACAAAAAAAGAAGTCGCCAAAATTCCAAATTTCAAATTCCAAA
Source organism: Patescibacteria group bacterium (assembly GCA_043816245.1). Lineage (GTDB taxonomy): Bacteria > Patescibacteriota > Gracilibacteria > JAHISY01 > JAHISY01 > JAHISY01. Next base: position 12,426 of record JBDRIC010000025.1, on the reverse strand, counting down.
TTCCAAATAAATACCAAATTCCAAAATTCGAAACGTCTGATAAATTTTAGATTTGAATTTTGAAATTTATTTGAATCCGCTGCGGCGGAGAGACTTGAAAATTATTTACCCTCTCAGCTTCTTTGCTAATTTAAAAACCGCGTAAACTAATGGCTTGATGACCAACTCTTTCGGCTGTGGGTATTTGATAATTTCTCCGCCGAACTTTTTTTTGAAATCCGAAACCCCCGACAGCCGGTGGTGCGGAGAGTTTTCGGGAGCAATTCCGAGAAAATCATAAAATTTGCAGCCGCGCACTTTCGCCATTTTGATTGCTTCGAATTGGAGAAGATACGGAGCCATTAAATTTCGAAATTTGTAATCGCTCGCGCCAAAATAATATGTCGCGGTGTCGCCAAAAAAAGTGAGCAGCATCGCCGCGAGCGGAGTTCCCTCTTTTTTCGCGATCAGTAAACTCGCGCGCTCACCAAACTGTTCGATAAATTTTTGATAATAATTTTTTGGGTGAGCGGAAAATCCATCTCGCGAAGTTGTTTTCGCGAGCAGGTTGAAGAAAATCTCCACCCCTTCCTGCGAATTCATTTCTTCCACTTTCACTCCGTGCTTCGCGGCAACGCGAATGTTGTATCTTCCCTTCGGCTTCATTTGCGCGAGAATCTCCTCCTCCGATTTTTCAAGATCAAGGACAAGCGTGGTTTGCGGAAAATTTCCCTCCTCCGCTTCACGTAGTTTTGGAGAATCAATTTCTAAATCTTTTTGAAAATCGAAGCGAGCAAAAACAGCATTCCTTTCCTTGCCGATTTTCTGAATTTCCGCAATCAACAAATTTAAAACTTCTGCCAACTGCTGACTGCCAACTGCTGACCGAAAAAGCGGAGCACGCGGAACTTGCAGACTCGTAAATCCAAACGGAAGTTTCTTTTCAAAAATTTGTGCGAAAGCAATAAGCTCACCAGCCTCGTTTTTCACGCCGATTTGAATCGAATCCACCCCTACCGCTTTTTGAAATTCAGCCCATCTCGAAGTTTGCTGAACGGGTAAAAATTCTTGTTTTTTGAGAAACTTTTTAACCTCACGCGAATCGAAATCAGAAATCTGACAAATTTTCACCTCCCGATTTTACCTTTTTTTGCGAGAGAAACTGGATCTTGTAGCTTCTCGCGCAATGAATTTGCGAAGCGGTGCGCTTCATCGCGAATTCGCTGGACAAGAAAAAGAGCCTGTGAATTCGCTGGTAATAAAATTCGTTCAAACTTTCCATCCGCCATTTTGAATATCTCTTCCTCCCGCTTCGCCAACCCGATAAGCTCGACCGTTTTCGGAAATTTCACATTTTTTGAAACTGTCGCAAGCTGCCCTTTTCCTCCGTCGAGAATCACGAGATTCGGTTTCATGGAAAAAGAAGAATCCGTCTCTGCCTTTTTTTCGCGAACCCAAACATCTTTTTTGCTTTTCAAAAAATCGGGAATTTTCCGCACCTCGCGAAAACTAAACTTTTCAGCCAGCGTAGGATTCCCCGAAAAATAAAGTTTCCCTGAAATTTTTTGGAGCGCGCTTTTCAAAAAAATTTCTTCCAAATTCTCCCCGCGCGAAAAAAGCGGAATAAATTCGACATGTTTTTTATCATGAGAAATGAGGTCGAATCCGCCCACAATTTTTTTCTCCACGAGCGCGACGAAGCGCTCGGCATTTCTTTTCTTTTTAATTTTCGAAAATTCTTCGATTTCCAAAAGCTGCTTTTTCGTAGTTTTCCGGATTTTAATTTCCGAATTTTGCGGGATCAAATATTCCATCCGCCGTGCAAGAATTTCCGCCAAACTTTTACAATCATCGACCTTTCCGCACGCGAGCGAGCGAATTTTGAAATGGCGGTAGTCGGAATTTTTCGGCTCGCCGCGCGCGAAAACAACCATTGATCCAGCAGTAGCATCACCCGCGAAATGGGAAATATCGTACGCCTCAATTCGTTTCAATTCTCTTTTAATTCCCAAATTCCGAGCAAGCTCCGCCGCCGCTCCAATCGTCCTCTCGGTTGTATTTTCAAATTTCGCTTTCGCTTGAACTGCGAAAGCAGCCGCGTTTTTTTCTGCGAGACGAAGCAGTCCGGACTTATCCCCTCGCTGCGGAAAAAGAATTTTTACCCACCTTCGCCCCGCTGATGCGGAGCCACGGAGAGTGTCGCTCATGGAAGAAGAGAACTCCATTTTTTTGGAAGCCTTTTCATTCAACCACTTTTCGAGAATTTCCACATTCTCAATTTTTTCAGGAAGCAAAATTTCCGCAGGAAAATCAGAAGAAATCGAAAAATATTGCGTGAGAAAACTCGCGAGAATTTCAGGAAATTCGCTCTCCCCGCTTTTCATCACAAAATTTTTCGCATCAATCAGTTTCCCGTTTCGAATCGAAAGCAGCGCGAAATACGCTTTTCTGAAATCAAACTTCACTCCCACCACATCCCGCGAAGCGAGATCGGGGGCGGAGGCAAGTTGTCTCGCGAAGGAATTTTCGATTGCGAGAATTTTGTCGCGCAACTGCGAAGCAAGTTCGAATTTTTTTTCGGAAGCCGCCTGCTGCATTTTTTCGCGAAGCTTCTGAATAATTTTGGAAGTATCCCCCGCCAAAAAATCCACCGTCTCACTCACTTCTTTCGCGTAATTTTCTCGCGAAACTTTTCCGAGGCACGGCGCGGCGCAAAGATTGATGTGAGAATAAATACACGGATATTTCACCGTTTTTTTCGTGACTTCTGCTCCTCCGTTTTTGGCAAGAATTCCAAGATTGCAAATCCGAATTTTGAAAAGTTTTTGGATGAGTTTGACCGCAGCGCGCACTGTTTTTGAATCGGTTTTTGGACCGAAATATTTCGCGCCGTCTTTTTCAATTTTGCGGACTGTGAGAATTCGCGGAAAATCTTCATTCGTAATTTTGAAATACAAAAAATGTTTGTCATCGCGAAGCAGCGCGTTGAATTTCGGCTGAAATTCCTTCACGAGATTCGCTTCGAGCGTGAGCGCCTCGACCTCCGAATTTGTTTCCAGCCATTTTAAATCTTCCGTCTTTTCGAGCAGCCGCTCGATTTTTGGAGTTTTTGGGATTTTTTGGAAATAACTTTTAACTCGATTTTTGAGATTTTTTGCTTTCCCGATGTAAAGAATTTCCCCCGCCGAATCGAGGAATTGGTAAATCCCGGGAGATGCGGGAAGCTTACGAAGCAGATTTTTAATTTTGTTCACGGAAGCATTTTACCGCCAACTCGCTTAAAATATTCTAGTGAAAAAATCTCTCGCGGAAAGCGCGTGGCAAACGGTTTGCTGGTTCGATATTTTCAGGCAAACGGTGAATGCGGAGGAAATCCACCGCTTCCTTTTCGATACGAAAGCGTGCGTAAAGGATGTGGAAAAAGTTTTGGAAAAAGATCCGCGCATCGGCAAAAGTTTCGGTTTTTATTTCCCCCGCGGACGAAACGCGCTCGTTTTGAAACGTTGCGCTCACCACCACCGCGCGGAAAAACTATGGAGAGAAGCTCTGCGCCACCGTTTTATTTTTCATCTCACTCCTTTTTTGAAGCTCGCGGCAGTCGGCAATACTCTCGCGATGGGCTGGCCAGAAAAAAATTCGGACATTGACCTCCTGGTCGTCGCAAAAAAAGGGAGACTTTTCACCGCCCGTTTCTTTTTAACTTTTTTTGCGCAAATTTTTGGGATGCGGCGGAGCGGACGAAAAATCACGGGACGGTTTTGTTTGAGTTTTTTTCTAGCGGAAAACTCGCTCGACCTCGAGAAAATCAAAATCGGACGAGAAGATCCGTACCTCGCTTTTTGGATTGCCACGCTCGTGCCGATTCACGGGCAGGGCGAAGAATTTTTTGCAGCGAATGGATGGATTAAAAAATATTTTCCGAATCTCAAACTCCCCGCAATTCAAAAAAAATTTCGGCAGAAAACTTTTTTGGAACGAATTTTGAGCGGAAGATGGGGAGACTTTTTGGAGCGAATTTTGAAAAAGTGGCAGCTCACGCGCGCACGGCGGAAGCGAAAAAATCGCGGTGGGAATGCGGTGATAATTTCGGAGGAAATTTTGAAATTCCACGAAACCGATCGGCGAAAAGAATTCCTCGCACGATGGAAAAAACGAGTTAATTCAAAATCAGCAACGCAGAAATGAAACCGCGGATTTCCTCGAAATTTTGTGGAGCGAATTGAAACGCAAGCGCGCTCCCGCCAAGCCGGATGATGTTCGTAGCAAGATTTTCGCGAAGAAAATAAAATGAATCCGACCCAAAAGCGGCGGGCAGCAGCTCGGAACCTTCGAGCGTGTCCGCCACGCTTTTCTGCAAATCACTGAACGAAATCCCAGACGAAAGCTGTAGCTCAAAAACCGTAAAGAAGGGAATTCCGTTTTTGAGAATCTCAGTTTTGGCAGTGTCGCCCGCGAATTCGATGTTCGTGAAATCGAAAAAATCGGGAGCAGTGGAAAAATCACCGAATTCGAAACCGAAGGCGGAAAGCTGCCGCACGAAAGTTTCGGAGAGAATGATGAACGTATTTTCAACATTGCCAAGCTGAACCGTGTTGCTGATCTCAGAAAGACTCTCGGATTGTAGAACGACCGACCGGTCTTTCGAATAGCTGTAAATCGCAACCATGCCAATCAGCAGAAAGAAAACGATTGCAGAAAATCCAAAATTTTTCACAGAAAAAGTTTAGCAAACTCAACTATTTCGGTTTGTGGGCTTTCTTCTTCTCGGCTAAAATCTTCGAGATTTTTCGGGCGCTTAGCTCAGTTGGTTAGAGCATCTCGTTTACACCGAGAGGGTCGGGGGTTCGACTCCCTCAGCGCCCACCATTCGAATCAATGAAGGTCGACAGACCTTCGCATAAAATTAAAATACAGTATTCGGTTAAAAATTATTCGGTTAAAAATATAAAAATAGTTCGCATAATAATCAGTTATCGGAAATAAATTTTTTAATTTTTAACTTTAACACTTATGGATAATAATAAATTAAACGTAGGAGATGAATCTGTCGTTATTGGAGATGTAAAAGGAAATGTTGGCAATCGTTCTGTCGCTATTGGGGCTATGGATGCAAACGGTAACGTAAATCTAAATCAAGCCCAAAGTACAGCTGTTGGATATGGTGCTAAAGCTGGTCCTAATTCTATATCTATTGGTGCATATGCTGGGGCAGGCTCTGATTTATTTTTACTATTAGACCAATTGAAGTCCGTTGATACTAATACTACCGAAGGGATTACAGCGTTAATTTCTGAGCTGAAATCACCGAATAGAGATGCTGGTAAAATCAACAAACTCTGGGAATCTGTTAAGGCGGCTGTAACAGTGGGTTCGACTGTTGATTTAATTGCTAAGATTGGTCTTGCAATTACTACAATAGTATAAAAAAATAAAATTTTCTTTGCTGAAATTGAACACTATGAGGTGTATTAAATGAGATAAAAAAATTTACATCCGATAACAACGAATATGAGGTTCAAGAAATTTACATAATCTAAGCTTTCTCTTCCGCTCCGCTTCAGAGAAATAATAATACTGAGTATAAATTTCTTTCACCTAAATTCAAACCTCTTTTATTATTAATTTAATAATGTATCGATTTGAACTTCGCATCATGCGGATACGTTATACGAAATCAATTTTATTTTTTACAAAGAAAGGGTGCTAGATTAAGTGTTGCTTCAATACACATCAATAAACCCTCCACCAACCTAGACCCTCGTCAATACCTAAACTACCCTGACAGCCTTGCTCCCTTTTCCGCCTTGCAAGACTTGAAGCGCTTTTTCTAAACCTCAATCGTCTTCTCTTCCTCAGCGAATATTGCTTCGAGATTTAATTCTTTTTTAATCCGCTCCGCGAGAAAAGTGACGGAATTCGGTTCGCCGTGAACGCAGATCACTTTTTTTGCGCCGGAATTTTTCACATTCTCAAACAACTCCTCGCTGTCCGCATGCGCAGAAAAAGCGTTGAGAATTCTCACCTCGCATCTTCGCGGAATCGTTTGGTTGAAAATCCGCACCTCTGGAACTTTGTCAACTAATCGACGACCAAGCGTATTTTCAGCTTGAAAACCAACAATCAGAACTGTGTTTTTGGGATCGGAAATGTTGTTGCGGAGATGGTGGCGAATTCTTCCCGCCTCACACATCCCTGAAGCTGAGATGATGATGATCGGATAATTCATCGTGTTCAGCTCTTTCGAACGTTCGACATCGCGCACGTATTCCAACCCCGCCATCGTAAACGGTCCTTTTCCTTTTTCGATAAAATCCTCGTATGTCTCGGCATCGTAGCAATCGCGGTGTTTTTTGAAAATGTCGGTGGCATTCACCGCGAGCGGCGAGTCAACGAAAATCGGAATGTCGAGCTTGAGTCGACCCGAAGCATGCAGCTCGTGCAGCACATAAACGATTTCCTGCGTGCGCTCGACGGAAAAAGCGGGAATGATAATTTTGCCACCACGCTCCGCGGTTTTTTTCACAATCGCGAGTAACTCTTCTTCAATCGTTCGAAGATCGTCGTGCCGACGATTCGCGTACGTTGATTCGGTGATGAGGATGTCGAGATTTTGAAGCTGCGCAGGGTCGCGGAGAATCGGCAGATGTTTCCTGCCTAAATCTCCGGTGAAGCCGAGCCGGCGCGCTGATCCGTTTCTTTCTAAACTTGTCGAAGAGTCAGTGAATTCAATTTCAATCTGAGCCGAACCGAGAATGTGTCCCGCGTCGATAAATTTAACTTTCACTCCCTCCACCGGCTCAAAAACTTCATTGTATTTTTTCGTTTGAAAGTAGCCCATCGTAGCTGCCGCATCCGCCTGTGTGTAAAGTGGTTTCGGTTTCGGCCAAACTTTTTTCGCGAGATAGCGCGCGTCTTGTTCGTGGATGTATGCGGAATCTTTCAGCATTATTTCGCACAAATCCCGCGTCGCTGGAGTAGCGAAAATCGGATTGCTGAAACCGGCTTTGATGAGCGAAGGCAGCGCGCCAGAATGATCGATGTGCGCGTGCGAGAGAATCACCGCATCTGCCGCGAGAACTTCGGAGGGAAAATCGCCGTTGCGAATCGCACTCTCCTTCCGCCGACCTTGAAAAAGTCCGCAGTCAAGCAACAATTTCTTGCCATTCGGAAATTCGAGGAGATGTTTGCTTCCCGTCACAGTCTGCGCGGCGCCGAAAGATGTGATCTTTATCATTTTTTTAAATTTGGTAAATCAGCTTCATCCCCGCGTGGCGGAGAAAACCAAACTGTCGATAAAAATAGTTTTTCTCATTTTTGAGAATCTGCTGAAACGAAGGATGGATTTTTTTTGTGAAATCGTGCACGAAAGTTTCGTAACCGACACCGAGAAATTCCACAAGAATCAGTCCCACGAACGGAATCGCGATTCCGATTAAATTCGCGAAGAGATCAGTAAATTCCGGATTGCCGAAACCCGCCCCGTCGAGTAACTCTTTCAGTATCCCGATCACAAAAACATCCCGCAAGCTGAGAACCAACGCAACTGCTTCTGAAAGATGCGTGCGAAAAGTGAGGCGAATCGCGGCAATCAGCACAAAAAGCAGAAGTGAAATTTTGAGATGCGAAAATTTATCAGCAGCAAGACTGAAATCAAAATCCAAAACCGCAAGCGCCGCGAGAATAAAAACACAACCGAGAAACAAATACTTTTTAGTCACTTGCCGAAGTTAAAACTATTCTAAAATTAGAGTTTAAAATTTGTTTTAAAATTTAAAACTTAAAATTTGAGCGCGTCAGCGCGAAACGAATTCATCGTAAACTGCAATCGCCTCGTGACGGTTTCTTTTTGAATTCACGCAAAGGATGCGCAACCGCGAAATTAGCTCATCATCTTGCCATCGGGAATATTCTTTTCGAAAATTCGCGTATTTTTTGGATTCCAGTACCTCAGGATAATCGTTTTTTAATTCAAAAACTTCGAGTTCCAACATGCGAGGCATGCGGACAATCAAGACATCACGAGAAGAATTTTGGGTGATGGTGAACAATTTGTTTTTGTTTGTGAATTTTTTTATTTCAAGATTGTGAAGGGCTGAATTTTAAATTCAAAAGTTCACAAATCATGCTCCCACTCTTTCTTCCCACTCGCGTGCCGCAAAAACGCTCCGCGATTGACAATCACTTCGTCATGCACCACATTGATTCGTTTGATAATTCTTGTTTCGGTATTTTGCAGGTCATCCTTCGTGGCGAAGTTTTTGAGATCATCCTTCGTGGCAACATTCTCAAGCGCCTTTTTTAACGTCTTGTTGAGATCTTGTTGGGTAATCGGTTGAACCATAATTCTCAATTAGTTATTTGAATTTTAAATAAATTTCACAGAAAACGGAAACTATTTCCGTTGCTCGACAATCGCGTCAATCAAACCAAGCTTCCCGTAATTTTTCGCCTCCTCCGGCGAGAGAAAACGATCGCGGTCAGTATCTTTTTCAATTTGCGAAAGCGAAGCGCCGGAATGTTTCGCCAGTAATTCGTTCAATCTTTTTTTGGTGTGGAGAATATGTTTCGCGTGAATTTCCAAATCCGAAGCTTGCCCCTCCATCCCGCCGAGCGGCTGGTGAATCATAATTTCAGAATTCGGCAAAGCAAAACGTTTGCCTTTCGCGCCACCGGCGAGCAGAACCGCGCCCATCGAAGCCGCCATTCCGACACAAACTGTGGAAACATCCGACTGCACGAATTGCATCGTATCGTAAATCGCGAGACCAGCGGTAACGTGTCCGCCGGGCGAGTGAATGTAAAGCGTGATGTCTTTCTTCGGACTTTCATTTTCGAGAAAAAGAAGTTGCGCGATCACGTTATTCGCCACCCCATCGTCGATTGCTGAGCCGAGGAAGATGATGCGGTCCTTGAGAAGCCGCGAATAAATATCGTACGCGCGCTCCCCGCCCGCCGATTTTTCTATCACGGTAGGGATGAGATAATTTGCTGCCGGTTGCGAAGATTTTGTGTTCTGTGAGGGCATTTATAATTTTAGTTATTATGTGATTTTAGCAAATTTCGGAGTCGATTGCAATCTCTAAGTTTCCTCGATTTTATACGCAATCGCATCAATCCCTTCAACTTCAAAAGAAATAATTAAATTCCTCGTAAACAGATTTACCGTAATTTCGAAGTACAATTTACCATCATTTTCAACTGGATTAAAAATATTTTTATCAACGGAAGTGCAAAAATTTCCAATTGTGGCAAAAGTAATTTACTGTTCAAATTCACTCAAAAACAAACTTGCAAGTTGTCTTTTAAAGCTTCTTGTGAAGTTCCAATCGAACTTTCGCTCAACCCTCACAAGCTTTTTTTAAATGTTTGATGAAATTTTCAAAACTCCCGCAGCGGATTATTCCCGTGGCTTTCGATGCTTCCGCTTCACGTTGCATCTTCCGCGCTATTGCTTGATTTTGTGATTTTTTGGCTAAAATTTTCATATGTTAATTTTATCAGCTTCTCAATTTTCCTTCAATCCTTTCTAAATTAGCAACTATTTTTTGGAGAATTTCTTCTGACTCTTTTTCTTCGAGAGTTTTATTTTCGTCGCGAATCTCGAAAGAAAACGCGAGCGATTTCATTCCCGCAGGAATTCCCTCGCCTTCGTAAACATCGAAAAGTTTCAAATCACAAATTTTGGAATCAGCGGAGAGAATCGCGTTTTCCACCTCACGAGTCAAAGTTTTTTTCGGAATGAGAATCGCGAGATCGCGCGGCACGCCGGGAAACTTCGGAAGATCGGCAGCCTCGACCGCTGGACGCGGAATTTTGGAAAGCATGTCGAAATCGAGATTGAAAAACGCGGAAGTCGGCAACTCGAAATTTTTAGCAACGGCGGGATGCAGCTCCGCGACTGTTCCAATTTTTTTGCCGTTAATTTTGATGTCGGCGATGCGACCGGGATGCGCGGCGGCAGGAGGTGAAATCGTTTCGGAAAAATCGGCGGGGAATTTTAGACTGACGAAAAATTTTTCGAGTACGCCGCGAATCGCCAGAAATGAATTTTCCTCGCCGACAACGAGAGCGGATACGAAATTTCGTTCGTCGGAATTTTTTTGAAAAACTGTCGAAACTTCGAACAATCGGAAACTTTTTTCGCGGCGGATGTTTTTGGAAGCGGTTTCAAACAGGCTCGCGAGGAGAGAATTGCGAAGAAAACGGTAATCTTCGCTCGGCGGATTGGCGAGACGAAACGCTGTTTCGGTTTTTCGATTCGCGGCTCGCAGCAATTTTTCGGGAACAAGCGCGAGCGTGGCGGTTTCGTGAAAACCGAAGCCAACGAGTGCATCCTCGATTTCATTTTTTAGCTCACGAGAAAAATCCCGCTGTGGAGATTCCATTTGAACTTGTGGAAACTCGCTCGGAAAAGTCCGGTAACCGAGATGGCGAATTACCTCCTCCATCAAATCAATCGGCTGCTCGACATCCCGCCCCGCGCGAAAACTCGGCACCTCAACTTTCAAATCTTTTTCGGTCAATTTTTCAACGCGAAATCCGAGCGCGCGGAGAATCGCCACCGCTTTTTCGGAAGAAACCGGAGCCCCCAATTTTTTTTGCAACGCGGCAAGCGAAAGTTCAAGCACTCTTTTTTCGGGAGTGAAATTTTTGACATCCGCCGCCGCGAGAATTTTTAATTCAGGATTCGTTTCGCGAAGAATCTCGAGGAAGCGCGCGATTGCCTTCGGCGGCAATTCCGGATCCAACCTCTTTTCGAAACGGAGGGAAGATTCACTCCGCAAACCAAATTCAATCGAAGTTTTGCGGATCGAAACCGCGTCGAAATTCGCAGCTTCGAGAATGATTTCGGTCGTCGCTTCGGCAACTTCCGAATTCGCGCCGCCCATCACCCCTGCAAGCGCAATCGGTTTTTCAGCGTCGGCAATCACGAGATTTTCAGGAGACAGTTCCAAAACTTCACCGTCGAGCGTTTTTAGTTTCTCCTCTTTTTTCGCACGCCGAACGACAATCCACCCGCCCGCAATTTTCTTGGAATCGAAAGCATGCATCGGCTGACCGAGTTCGAGCAATACAAAATTCGTCGCATCAACCACGTTATTAATCGCGCGCACGCCACAACTTTCGAGCCTCTTTTGAATTTTTTTCGGCGACGGCTGAATTTTGATTCCTGCAATCTTCAAACCAGAATAACGCGCGCAAAGTTTTGGCTCGGCGACCTCGACATCGAGTTTCATTTCAATTTTTGGCAGCGCGAATTGCCGCTCCTCGAATTTTTGATCAAGCAAAACCGCAATCTCGCGCGCGAATCCGACGTGCGAAAATAAATCCGACCGGTGCGTGATCGCATGATTGTCGATTTCGAAAATTGTGTCGCCGCCGCAAATTTCGGCGAACGGCTGACCGACTTCAGCGGAATCTTCGAGTATGAGAATTCCCTCCGACTTTTCGGCGAGTCCGAGCTCCGCCTCACTGCAAATCATCCCACAGCTTTCCACACCTTTCATTTTTCTTTTTTCAATTTTGAACCCTGTCGCCTGTCCTGCTCGCCCTGAGCTTGTCGAACGGGAGCCTGCCTGCGATGAGCCTGTCGAATCTGTCGAAGGAGGCAAAACACAGCCGACGAGTGCGACTGGCACTTTCGCGCCTTCGAAAATATTTTTTGCACCGCAGACGATTTTCAATTCTTCGGAACCAACATCAACTGTAACAAGTTGAATTTTGTCGGCATCCGGAATCGGCTCAATTTTAAGAATCTGCCCGACCACGACTTTCGGAATCGCGCAGCCAGCGGTGTGGATTTTCTCAACTTCTGCAACCCGCTCCGTAAGCAGCTCTGCTAATTTTTCAGGAGAAGTTCCTGAAACATCCACGAAATCCGAAACCCAGTCGAGAGAAAGAATCACTTCGGGATTTTAGCGAAAAAAGGTGGCATTTACAGCAGCTTCCCAAAAAATCAATTTTGAATTAAAATAAACTTGCAATTTTTTCAATGAAACTCGCGACTCCCCTAAAATCTCGCTCTCCTAAAATAGGATTCGCCTCGCCTCAAGAAGTGCGCAAATCTTCCGAGAAGATTATTAAAAAACGGATTAATTTGTTGCGCTCTTTAGCTAAAAAATGATTGCCTCACTCACCACCGAAGCCATCCTCCAAATTCACGCAGATGTGATTGAAAACTCGGGAGGAAGTTTGGGCGTGCGAGATTTGAACCTCGTCCACTCCGCAGTTCAGCGCATGCATGCAAGCGCTTTTGGAATTGATCTTTATACAACGATTTGGCAAAAAGCTGCTGCGCTTTTTCATTCTCTCGTGAAAAATCATGGATTTGTGGATGGAAACAAAAGGACGGCAACAATCTCACTTGAGACTTTTTTGGATTTAAACAAGTCTGATCGTAAACAACCCAAAGATAAATTACTTGAAGATTTTGTTTTGCTGGTTGCG
>JBDRIC010000024.1:0-3581 GCA_043816245.1 Patescibacteria group bacterium | reverse complement strand
CGAGATTCAAAAGATGTGCGGCAGCTTGATGAATCGCTGCGAGTTCGTCGTGTTTTTGCGGAGAAATTTCGTGAATCTTCAAGCCGGAATCTTCCAAAATTTTTCGCAGCCATTGCCACCACTTTTTCCCGCGAGCCGGACACGCGAAAATATTTTTTCCGCACAGATTTTCCACCGCGCCAAACATCGGGTGTAATCCCACCACTTCCGCTTTTGATTCGAGCATCGCCGTGACGGGTCCCGATTTCAAACTCGCGAGATCGACAAAAAGTTGTCGTGAAGATAGCAGCGGAGCAAGCTCGCGGATGACTTTTTCTGTGTCTTTCAAAAAAACGGAAACAATCACGACATCCGAAACTTTCACGAGATTTTTATTCGACAAAATTTTCTTTCCATCCGGCTTTCTCCCCGAAATTTTTACTTCGCAACCCGCCGTTTCAAAAGCCTTTCGAAAGATTCGACCGAGAACTCCACGTCCTCCGACAATTCCAATCACGGGATTTTTCGGCAGTTTTTGCACCTTTTCATTTTAACTGAATCGGAAATCTAAAACTTCAAATTCCGCCGAATTCGTTCCGCCGCCTCCCGCACTTCTGCCACCGTCGGGACGAGCGCAAAACGGACGAAGCCCTCGCCCGGATTCGCACCGTATTCCGTCACATCTGAAATCCAACTGCCGGGAGTGGCGACGACTGCGATTTCCGGAGCGAGTAATTTTCGCGCGAAATCTTCGCTCGTCATCCCGTCCGGCACGCGCTGCCAAATATAGAAAGTCGCGGCGGGTTCGCATTTTTCGAGTCCGATTGATTCGAAAGCTGCTGTCAAAATGTCGCGCTTCTCGCGATATTCCGCAATCGATTTTTCGACGTGCTGTTCATCTGCGAGTGCCGCGATTGCGGCATCCTGCAAAAAATTTGGCGTGCCGCTGTCGATGTTCGTTTTCACCTTTTTGAAGTTGTCGATAATTTCCGCGTCACCCGCCACGAAACCAACACGGTATCCAGTCATCCGGCTTCTTTTTGAAAATGAGTGAAATTCCACCACATTTTTTCGCGTGAATTCGAGAATGCTTTTCGGTTTCGCGCCGAAATAAATTTCCGAGTACGCGAGATCGCTCGCGAGAATGATCTCATTTCGCCGACAAAATTCCACTGCTGTCTCAAAAAATTCATCTGTCGCAATCGCCCCTGTCGGCGAGTTTGGATAATTCAGCCACAAAATTTTCGCTCGCTCCGCCGTCTCCGCCGGAATTTTCGCGAAGTCGATTAAAAAATTATTCTCTTTAAAAAGCGGCAAAAAATAAGGCTTTCCTCCTGCGAATTCGCAGCCGCGAGCGTACGGTGGGTAGCCGGGTGTCGGAATCAAAACTACATCGTTTGGATTCACGAACGCGAGCGGAAAGTGGAAAATCGCCTCCTTCGAACCGATCGAAGAAGTAATTTCGGTTTCAGAATTCAACTGCACTCCGAACCTTCGTTCGAACCACTTCGCGATAGCTTCCCGAAAATCCGCGCTGCCGATGTAGCTCGGATAGCCACTCGCGGCGTGCCGGTCAATCGATTTTTGCGCTGCCGCGCGAATAAAATCCGGAGTCGGATCGGCGGGATCGCCGACACCGAAGTCGATCGGATTCACTCCTGTTTTCTTTAAATCCGTGACAATTTTTTCAAGTCCCGCGAATGGATAATTCGGCAGTTCCGCAATTCGTTTTGAAAGTTGCATCAAAAAAATTTAAGCTGTTTGATTTTAGCAAATTCCGGCAAATCTAAATTTTCAACAAATATCAGAATAAACTTTCCAGCGCGTTAGCAAAAATCACTGCGATCTCCGCGCGGTTTACCGGATTTGCGGGACGGAAGCTGCCGTCGGGGTAGCCATTCACGAAACCGAGGCAATTCGCCTCATTCACAAATTTCGCGAACCACGCGCCAGTCGGCACGTCGGTGAATCCAGCAGGAAGGCAGACGCTTTCTTCGATTTTTTTCTCAACTAAATCCTGAAATACGACGAGGGCCATCTTCACCGCTTCCGCGCGATTCACTGGCAAATTCGGACGAAAGACTCGATTCTTCTCGCAATCTTCTGACGGGTAGCCGGAAAGCCAGCCATTCGCAAACATAAATTCCGCCGCGGGCGCGAAATCATCTTTCGGTTCGACATCGCAAAAATTCGTTTTCTCGACTTCTTCAGGTAAAAATCCCGCTACTTTCACTCCCAAAACCGCGAGTTCGCCGCGCGTGAGATTTTCGCTCGGTTTGTAATTTTGCGTCCCCGTGGCAGCAAGAGTTTGCGTCTCATAAAGTTGTCGCACCGCCGGCTCGAACCACGCGTATTCTGGCACGTCTTCGTAAACTTGATTCACATTTTCGAGTCGCCAAACGGGTGCGAGTTCGAAATAAAATTCTTCATCCGTTGCTTTCACAATCACGCTTGTTCCGACATAATCGGTTTTTCGCACGCGAATTATATCTCCCGCAGTTGCCTCCAAAATTTCGAACCTACCTTCGAGATCGGTGTGAGAATTGAAATTTCCATTCAGCCAAATTTCCGTGCGAATGAGTGGTTCTCCGACCGCACTAGAAAACACGCTTCCCGAAATCGAAACCGCTGCTGCAAAAACGGCTGAAATAAAAATAAGAAATGAAGCGAGAAATGAGAGTGCGCGAAATTTCATTCTTGAAAATTTCGAATCGAAATCAAATTTAAAATGCTATTTTCGGCGAATTGTTTTTTTTCGCTCGCGCGACTTTTTTTCTGCCTTTTTTTGCTGCCGCTGCCGCGATTTTTTGCACAGCCTTTTTTACTGTCTTCTGCGTTCCCGCAGTTTTCTGCAAAACTATTTTTCTCGTAGCAGCTACTTTTTTCCGCGTTATTTTTTCGATTCCGCCGGCTTGCTTTTCTACCTCCCTCAAAACTTCTTCTGCTTTTTTTTGCGCGAATTTCACCGCGCTGCCACCCTCCGTTTCGGCTTTTCTTTTCAGTTCCGCGAGGATTTCTCTCCCGCCTTTCACGAGTTCCCGCATCGTTTCACTTTTTTGCGCTTCATCGATCGCGGATTTTCCGACTCTTAAATATTCTTGGAAAAGTGCTTCGAATTTTTTTTGCGGCGTGCGGGCAGATTTCAATTTTTCGCGCAAAGTTTTTCCGCTTTCTCGCGCAAACAAAAGTCCCACCACGCTACCGATAATCGAACCGATAAGGAAAGTGGATTTTTTAGAGAAGAGTTTCATTTTTGGAGAGTTAGATGCGAGCACAATTCTAGCTCATACCGCTTCGCAATGTAAATATTGCAGCTTGTATTTTCTATAAATTAATTTTTATTGCAATAGCTAATATTTTCAAATACCAAAGCTGTGCGGCATTGAGGATCAGGAGAAAAACAGTTTGAGAAAATACTTGGAGATTCCTATCTGCCACGACGGATTCCATAATCGTGCTGATAGAAACTAACCCCCGAGCGGAAGGTGGAAAGTGGATGTTGGAAAAACATTCACGAATAAAATCGTGGAGATTCGAGATGTTGTTTCCGCTTTCTCAAATCACGCTAACTGTCTGAACCACTGATTACGCTGATTTAATGA
>JBDRIC010000023.1:0-9625 GCA_043816245.1 Patescibacteria group bacterium | reverse complement strand
GCGAGTTTTTCACGATGGCGCGAGATTGAATTTTTGCTGGCGAACATCATCTTGATTTTAATCTATTTTAGGTGCGCTTGATTTGCCATTTTATCTATTTTTTGCTAAAATAAACGGAATTTAAAATTCCAAAAGGGTAATTCAGTTACATGCAAAATTTGATGCCAAAAACCGAACTCAAGCTTCCGCCAAAAGAAGAAGTTTTCCAAAAAATTGGGAATGAAAACGAAGAACAATCTTCGATGAACTTGCACGAAGCGGTACATTTCATCGAGGGACGGGAGGTGGATGAGCGCTTTACAGAGGCGCGCAAAGCTATCGAGCAACGTTTGAGCGAGACTGAAGAACACGAGGAGCAGGGTACTTGCTATTATTATCTCCTCCGTTTAATGCTGCGTGAACACCTTCTCTTCGAAAATAAAAGCGCGCGAGATATTTACCAAAAAATGCGCGCGAGCTTTCATACAGCCGAGCGAGAATACAGGAAAGAGTTTTTCAAAATGAAGCGAGGGGAAGAGAAAAAAGTATTACGCTCGCAGATCGAAGCTTTTTATCGCCTCGTGAATAGCTATCTCATTGTCCTTGAAAAAACTTACCAAAAGAAAGGTTTTCTCGAAGCGAGCGAGCGGACTTACGAGGACAAAATGCATTTTCAGAAGAGCTTTGCATTTTTTTCAGGACGGCATTTCGTGCATCTCGGTCATTTTTTTCTCGACAAAACTTCTCGTTACGGCCACAGTCTTGGTCGATGGGGTATTACAGTTTTGCTTTTTATTTCCGTGTTTGCGGGAGTATTCGCCCTTTTCGACCAAATTTCCGCTACCTCGATGTTTGAAAATTATTCCGCTCACAGTGGAGTCTTCGATTATTTTTATTTCTCACTCGTGACTTTCACTACGCTCGGCTACGGCGATATCGTACCCATTACTTTCGCAGAAAAGCTTGTGGTAGGTTTGGAAGTTCTGCTCGGATTTACGATGCTCGGTATTTTTATCAATCTGATCAAACGGAGATTTGGATAAATTTATTTTGATAGCAAACGGATTTTGAAAATTGGAAAAATAGAAATTGACCACGAACAAATCTCGCCTAATTTTTTATTCGAAAGTGGGTTGAGAGTCATCGAATATTTCGTATATTTCGTAAGCTTTCCAGCATTTGCTGCGGATCATGCGCGGCGTGAATCGCTTCCTCCGGATTAATTTCGTCTTGTTTCACGAATTCAATAAGGTGATCATCGAAAAGCCGCATCCCACTTCCGCCGTTGATTTGCATTTGAGAATAAATTTCTGAGATATTCATCTCGCGGATCGCGTGAGCGATTCCCGAATTCAAAAACATAATTTCTCGCACACACACTCGGCCACTGTCGTCTTTTTTTGGAATCAACCGTTGGCTTATTATTGCCGAAATTGAGTGTGAAAGCTGCAGCGCGATTTGTTTCTGCTGCGCTGCAGGGAAAACATCCACGATTCTCTGGATTGCGCGTGGCGCGTCGTCAGTATGGAGAGTGGCGAGTACGAGATGACCGGTTTCCGCGAGGGTGATTGCGGTTTGAATTGTTTCGAGGTCGCGCATCTCTCCGACTACGATTACATTCGTATCTTGTCGGACGGTGTATTTGACTGCTTCCGCGAAACTATTCGTGTCGATTCCCACCGCTCGCTGTGAGATTACCGCTTTTTTTCGTGAAAAAGTAAACTCAATCGGATCCTCGATTGTGACGATTCGCACTTCGCGGTTTTCATTAATGAAATTCAAAAGACTCGCGAGCGTTGTTGATTTTCCCGCGCCGTTCGTACCGGTGATGAGAATCAAACCTTCGTTTCGCATTACTCGTTCGAGAACTGTTTCTGGAATACCAATCTCCTCTGGCTTCGGAATTTCAAGCGGAATCGCGCGGAAAGCGATCACCGGTCCGCGGGCTTCCTCGAAAAAAGTTACTCGAAAACGCGAGAGTCCCGGTCGTTCAATCGCAAAATCTATCTCCTTTTCTTTCCGCAATTTTTGCAAGCCGCTTCTGCCGATGATTTCCACCGCGATTCTTTCGATCTCTTCTTTCGGGAGCGGTTTCGCGTTTTTCAGTGGTTTAATCTTTCCATTTCTTAAGCGGAAGAAAGGCGGCTCATCGGTGATTAAATGGAGATCGGAGCAATCGGTTTCAATTTGCTGTGCGAGAAGCTTTTCGATGTCGACCATTTCTGATGAATTATTTATTTTATCTTTTTATTTTACCACAAAATAATTTCAAATTCAAGAGTTTTTAACGTTTTTGCCACACTTTTTCCTGGCGACACAAAAGTCGCCGGTCGGCTGGGTCGTCCAAAATTTTGGCAATCAATTTTTCGAGCCGAACATTATTTTGGCTGCCTTTCACCAAAATCAGGTCACCCGTTTGGATTTCCTTTTTCAGCCATTCGGCAGCGGTTTCTGCTTTTGTAAAAAATTCTGCCGGTTTTTTTCGCGCGCGGGCGGTAGTTACAAAAAATTTCGCGGCACCGTAAACTCCGATTACCACATCGGCAACCTCCGCGGCTTGTTTCGCTGCCTCGCGATGGTATTTTTCCGAATCGGGTCCGAGCTCGTTCATTTGACCCAAAACGACGATTTTTCGCTGCGCCTCCAGCTGTCCGAGTGTGGTGAGGGCGGCGGCGAGGCTTGCCGGATTTGAATTGTAGCTGCCGTCGATAATCCTTGATCCCCGAATTCCTTCCAGTAAATTCAGCCTGCCTGGCGGCAGCCGGAAATTTTTTAACGCCTCGACACTTTTTTTCAAACCGATACCTTCCACGACTCCGACGGTAATCGCGGCGAGTAGTGATGGTAAATTTTGCCGACCCAAGACTGGCGCACGGAATTGCGCGGTCTCACCTTTCCAAGAAATTTCTGCCGAGAGTCCGCCCAAGTTTTCCCGAATTTTTCTCGCGCGGAGATCGGCGTTCGCCGCGGTTCCGAAAAATATTTTTTTTGCGCGAGTCGCCGCCGCCCGCGAAAATTTGTCGTCGGCATTCAAAATCGCCACTCCCGGCGCGGGCAGATTCGCGATCAACAAACTTTTTTCTGCCGCGATTTCCTCGACATTTCGGAATTTTTCGAGATGAACCGGAGTCGCGTTCAAAAAAACGCCAATTTGCGGCTCAATAATTTCCAATAATTTTGGGAAATCGCCGGGCGCGTCAATGCCGAGCTCAAGGATAATTTTTTCGTGTGGCAATTTCGTGTAGCCGCGCCATTCTGCGCGAAAAAGAATGCCGAGCCACTTCAGCGGATTGGAAAAACCAGACTCCTCCTCGAGGAGAGTGAGTGGCACGCCAAAATCGGAATTCAAACTTTTGGCACTCGCGAAAGTTTTGAAACGCGTCGAGAGAATTTTCGCTGTCGCTTCTTTTGCCGTCGTTTTGCCAACCGAGCCGGTGATCCCGATCACTGTCGAGTAAATGTGGACTCGTCGGCGCGCGTGGAGGATCAAAAACTTGACGATGATATTTCGAAGGAATTTTTTCACGGAAGCATTTTAGAGCCAAAAAATTTCTTTCACAATTTTCACATCCGTCCTTCCCTCGCCTTCGCAGGATTCGGAGGACATACGCCAGCAACTCAAACCCAAATAATTTCTGATTTTAACGGCGAATTTTGCCATCCGTCCTTCGCTTCGCTACGGAGGACTACGCCAACTTATTCAAACCAGATTATCTCTTTCGCGAATCTGCAATTTCTCCACCAAGTCATCTGTCGTTTCGCGTAATTGCGTGTGTCCCGCTTGATTTCGCCGACAGCTTTTTCGAAACTTTTCTCTCCCGCCAAAAAATCGAGCAGCTCGCGGTAGCCATGACCACGCAAAGCGGGGGAGTGGCGGTCGTATTTTTCCGCCAAGATTTTCACCTCGTCGAGAAGTCCGGCAGCCATCATTTTATCAACACGGCGGTCGATTCGTTCGTACAATTTTTCACGTTCGAAATTCAAACCGAGCAATAGGCAGTCGAATTTTCTCCGCCCTTTTTTTACACTCTCCAAATTCTCTGCTCGTTCAATGGCGCGGATGAGATGGTGGCGGTTCGCCGGCGGAATTTTTTCCGCAGCTTCCGGATTGAGTTTCGCGAGCAGCTTGTGAAGTTGCACCGGATTTTTTTTCCAAATTTTTTCAAGCTCGGCGCGACGGGCATCATCCGATTTTTTGGGGAATTGGAAATTCTCGACGATTGCCGAAATCAGAAGCGTGTGCCCGCCGCTCAAAATCGGCAACTTTCCGCGCTTCGAAATTTCCCGAATTTTCCGTTCCGCCAACCTTCGATACTCCGCCACGCTCATCGTTTTTTGCGGCGAAAATTTCGCGACGAGGTGGTGCGGAATTTCTCGCTGTTCCGCCGCGGTCGGCGGCGCGCTCCCGATTTCCAGCTCGCGGTAAATCTGTCGACTGTCGGCATTCACGATTTCCCCGCCGAATTTCCGCGCGAGTGCGATTGCGAATCTGGTTTTACCGCTCGCGGTTGGTCCCAAAATTACGAGCAGCGGATTTTTCACTCTGCTTGCGAGCCATGCGGAAACGAGTACTTCGGCTTTTTTGATTTTCAAGATTTTTTCGAATAAACTTCTCAAGAATTTTAACCCTAAAAATTATGAAAAAAATTATCACAGCGTTTACGCTCACCATGCTTCTTTCCGGTTGTAATTTCGGCAGCGGACCCGCCGAACCGGTTCTTTACGACGACGACGAGATGGAAGAAATTCAACCGGCTGAAACTGCGCTCGACGACAATCTTTTTATCGCGCTTTCCGCCGAGATTCTCTGTCTGCCGAGCAGTCGCTCCGAGGCTACCGCGGAAGAGATCGAAATTTTCGCAAAAAATATTCTAAAAAATGCGGACGTGAATGAGGAAGCTTTCAGTGTTTACCAACAAACAATCGAAGCGGATGCGGCGAGCAAAAAAGAAATTTCTCTCGCGATTTTGGGAAAGATGGGAGAATTTTGCACGATTGTCGAAGGAGGGGAGGAGGAGACTGCGGAGGAAGATGAAAATTCAACCGAAACGGCGGAAGGCGGAGGTGGATTGGGTTCCGGTGAATTGGCGGTGGATGACGGCGAGGTGGTGTATCTCAGTCCTCAGCCGGAAACTTCAATCAAACGCGACAACGATTTGTTTTATCAAAATCAAGACTTCAATTTTTCGCTGGAATTTCCGGAAAGCTGGGTGGGCTATAAAGTAACGCAACATCGAATCAGCGAAAAAAAAGCCGACATTTGTTTTTCATTTGAAAATAACCATGTCTGCATCCTGCAAATAAATGTTTTCCCCGCGGAAGAATGGGTCGCTCTTGGCAACAAAAAGCCCGTCGACAAAATTGTGGGACAAAAAGAAAATATGGTTTTCGTCGCCGACTTTAGCTCGCTTTGCGAGGGAGATTTTCAGTGCGCGCGCGGAAAGGAAGTTCCCGAAATTATTAAAACTTTCAAATTGGAAGAAGAATATGAAGTGGAAGATGCTGCCGAGTATTCCGACGAAGCGAAAGATTTTTGTCTGCAAAACGGTGGTCAG
Source organism: Patescibacteria group bacterium (assembly GCA_043816245.1). Lineage (GTDB taxonomy): Bacteria > Patescibacteriota > Gracilibacteria > JAHISY01 > JAHISY01 > JAHISY01. The sequence continues at coordinate 4,091 of JBDRIC010000023.1, read as the reverse complement.
CTGACGATTGTGATGGAATGCGGAAATCCAGTGGCGGCGTGTGAACTTGAAGACGAGACGGACTGCCCCCTTCAAAGTTTTTTTGAAGGAGATTGCGAGGCGGGTGTGATTGTAGAATGGGGGGAAGCTTGCCGATAAAAAATTTGCATTTCCAAAATTCTGCGCTAAAATCCCCTCACTTTTCGGGCTGAAGAAAACAGGCGGACCAGCGATTAAGTCAATTAGTCGTTGAGTCAATAAGTTCCTGTCGAGGCAAAAATACTTCAATTTAAGTAGTTTGCTTCTTCATTCCAAGAATCAAACTATTTTTTATTTTCCCACAATGGCAATCACAAAATCCAAAAAGTCGGAGATTCTCGCGGATCTCGAAAACGAATTCAAAAATTCGAAGTCGGTCGCTTTCACCGCATACACCGGCATTACCGTTGCCGCGATTCAAGAGCTGCGCAGAAAACTGCGCGAAACAGGTGCGCGGATGATTATCGCGAAAAAAACCTTGATTAGTCTCGCCGCGAAAAATTCCGGTTTGAAAGAAATTCCGGATGAAAGTTTGGTGGGACCGGTGGCGGTGATTTTTTCTCACGAAGATGAACTCGCCGGTTTGCAGTTGATCGAAAAATCAAAGAAGGATTTCAAGCAGCTCGAAATTCTCGGCGGAGTTTTCGACGGGGAGATTCTCACGAAGATGAAGGCGCAACAGCTCGCGCAACTGCCTTCGCGAGACGCGCTGCTCGGGCAATTGGTCGGTCTATTCATCTCGCCGCTCCGCGGTTTCGTGGGAATCGGCAATTCGCTGATTGCGGGATTCGCGCGAGTCGTTTCAGAAATTCAGAAACAAAAGGAAGCGCAGGTTTAATTTTCAGTTTTTTTAATTATTTTTTTAACCCCATTCAAAATGTCTGACGAAAACACTAAAGGGACTCCAGCCGATCCCTCCTCCGCTGAAGCTACGGCGGACAAGCCAGCTGAAGAATCCTCCTCCGCTTCTGACGAAGCTACGGCGGACAAGAAAAAGGATGAAGTTTCCGAAGCTCCGGCAACGGAAGAAAAAGCGGCTGAAAAGCCAGCGAAAAAAGAAGTTGCAAAAAAAGAGGAGGTCAAGCCTTCAGTTGAGCTTTCTAAAGAAGCTCAAAAAATTCTTGATGCGGTGAGCGAACTCAAAGTTCTCGATCTCGCGAATCTCGTGAAAGCGATGGAGGAGAAATTTGGCGTGTCGGCAGCGGCTCCGGTCGCGGTTGCGGCTGCTCCGGCGGCTGGTGGTGAAGCGGGTGGAGCCGAGGAGAAATCTTCATTCTCGGTCGAATTAACCGCGGCGGGCGCCAACAAAATCGGCGCGATTAAGGCGGTGAAAGCGATTACCGGTGAAGGTCTCGGCGAAGCTAAAGCGACTGTCGAATCGGCGCCAAAAGTTATCAAAGAAAATGTGCCGAAAGCGGAGGCGGAGCAAATGAAGAAAGATTTGGAAGAGGCGGGCTGCACGGTGGCGTTGAAATAATCAAACAATTTTGTAGAGACGCGATTAATCGCGTCTCTACAACGAAAACGCGAAAAGCGGGTGGAGTGGAATAAAATCTGTCCGTTTTTTTATTGGAAATTTAAATTTGCTCGAAATTCCGCGCTGTTAATTTTTTTTGAGTTAAAATTGATTAAACTGAAAAGTAATCCAAAATTATGAAAAAATCCAAAATGAACGGCAATTCATTCAATCCGCAGGAGGAGCTGTTGGAGCTGCTTCGGAAAAATTTTCCTGAAATTTTCACGGAGGGGCGGGTGGATTGCGAAAAATTGAAAAAATCTCTCGGCGAAAATTTAAACAAAAATGGCGAGCGGTACGGTTTGAGTTGGGCGGGGAAGGCGGACTGTTTCCGGCAAATTCAGGAGCCGACGACAGCGACGCTGAAACCGAATCGCGGCGAGTCAGTGGATTTCGACACGACAAAAAATCTTTTTATCGAGGGCGACAATCTGCAGGTTTTGAAGATTTTGCAAAAAAGTTATTACGGGAAGGTGAAGATGATTTACATTGATCCGCCGTACAACACGGGCAACGACAGTTTTATTTACCCGGACAAATTTCAAGAATCGCGGGAAGATTATTTGGAGAGAATAGGCGAAAAAGATGAGGAGGGCAATTTGATGCGGGATGGGATGTTTCAAAAAAATAGTCGGGAAAATGGGCACTACCACTCGAACTGGCTTTCGATGATGTACCCGCGCCTCTTCCTCGCGCGAAATTTATTGAAACCGGACGGCGTGATTTTTGTTTCGATCGACGACCACGAAGTGCACAATTTGCGGATGATTATGAACGAGATTTTTGGAGAGGAGAATTTTGTAGCGGAGATAAACTGGAAGAAAAAAACAGGGGCAGGCAGCAAAATTAATTTTGTTTTTGACGAGCACGAATATGTGTTGGTATATTTGCGAAACAGAGATGTAGCAGAAAAGTGGCGTATTAAAAATAAAAACGATGGTAATTTTCGTAATCCCGATAAAGACGAACGGGGAAACTGGGAAAGCTGTGCGCTTACTGCGCCATCAACAAACAATAATCCAAATCAATTATTTGCGATTGAAATATTTTTTGATCAACAAATTACACCGCTAAACAAAGACGATGAGGGTAGGGGTCTAATTTCGTATTTTAATTATCTTAAACATACTGTTGCATTAAGAGAGTTGGTAAAAGATGACACTGCTACTTTTGAAAAATATGATGAGCAATCGAAACACGCTATTTTTATTCGTAGATGGGTAAATACAAAAAAAACTATTAAAAATTTGTTTGAGCAAAGAAAAATCTATTTTAATAAAGGAAATTTGCCAAGATACAAAAAATTTGAAAGTGATTATGAGGGAAAAGCTTTAAGAAGCATCTACTTTAATGAATTTAGCACGCAACAGGGAAGTGATGATTTCATCAAAATAATGAAATTTTCTTTTGACTATCCAAAACCTATTGAGTTAATAAAGCATTTTGCAAAAGCAGTTACATCAGAAGATGACATTATTCTCGACTTCTTCGCCGGCTCCGGCACCACTGCTCATGCCGTTATGGCGCTGAATGCCGAAGACGGCGGAAATCGGAAATGTATTTCCATCCAGCTGCCCGAACTTTGCGCCGAAGACAGCGAAGCCGCGAAAGCCGGATTTGAAACAATCGCCGATATCGCGAAAGAGCGGATTCGTCGCGCGGGGAAGAAAATTGCGGAAGAAAAAAGCAGAAAACTCAATTTTGAAAATCAAAAACTCGACACCGGCTTCAAAGTTTTCAAACTTGACGAAAGCAATTTCAAAATTTGGCGGAGTGATGTTTCGACCGTCGAAGAATTGAAAAAGCAAATGGATTTATTCGTGGACAATGTGAAGCCGGTAGCGGCGAAAAATCTTTCGTCGTTGCAAGAAAATATTTTGCACGAGTTGATTTTGAAGAGCGGGCTTGATTTGAATGTTCCGATCGCGAAGCGAGAGGCTGACAAAAAGCAGTATTTCGCGCTCGGCGAGGGTGAGTTGATTATTTGTTTGGAGGATAAAATTTCTCCAAAACTGGTTGAAAAAATTCTTTCCAAAAAACCGCAGAAAATTGTTTGTTTGGATAAAGCTTTCGGCGGCAACGACCAACTAAAAACTAACACCATCCTTCAGGCAGAGAGCGAAGGGGTGGAATTTAAGGTTATTTAATTTTTTTAAATTTATGTTTAAATTGTGGAGCCAATTAAACTCGAAAGCAAAGGAGCAACTTAAACCAAATCTTGGTATGAAAAGCTGGTCTGACTTGGACACAGAAGAAAAGAGGCTGATGTGGAAGTATTTAGAGTATTATTTTTTTGAGTCAGGAGAGTCTCGTACGCCTTTTTCCTACTACAATGTGCGAGTTAACTATAAATTTTTTGGCAAAGACGATAGAAAAAAAGACGAAAAGGTTAAAAAAATATCTCGAGCAATTTTACTTTTAAATGAAAGATACAAATCAAAAAGTTTTGGACGTGATTTTTTGGACAGTAATTCATTTACCTCCGCATGCAAAGATTTTTATAGAATATTTACATCCGAAAAATCCAAAGAATCAGAAGCAGCTGTTTTAGATATGC
>JBDRIC010000022.1:0-10283 GCA_043816245.1 Patescibacteria group bacterium | reverse complement strand
AGAGATCCGCGGCGGCGACAAGCTTATTCAACTGCTCGCGGAAATCCTGCGTGAGATCGAGCCACACATCGAAATTTTTTTCATTTTTGAGATGCGCCTCGCGAGAAATTGGAAAATATTTTGTGTTGAGAATTTTGAGATCAGTGAGCGCCTCGAAATAAAAAACCGCCTCGCGAATTAAATCGAGATGCGCGGGATCGATCACCCGCTTTTCGGGATCCGCGAAATCAATTTCCTCGCCGAGCGTGAGTTGGAGAGTGTCGCGATCGGGAGCGTCACCGAACACACGAAATCCATTCTCGTTCAAAAAAATCGATTCGGAATTCGAGCGCAGCTCCACCACAATCGGAAATTTGAAAACTTCCACCGCAATCTCGCGCGGATATTTTTTGTGAACTTCCACGCGCGCGATGTCCGGTCGCAACTCGCGCACCGCTCGCTCCAGTAAATTTTTTTCGACGCCGAAAATATTTTTGCCGAAAGCCAACTCGCGAATCGAAAGTTCGATTTCTTCGAGCGGAAGATCGAGCGAGCTGCGCGCGACGGAAACTTTTTGCACGTCAAAAAATCCTGAAAAATACGTGAAACCGACGAGACTACCGAACGCAAAAATCGCGAGAACAAGGAAAATTTTTTGGCGGGGAGTAATCAGATTTTTGAATTTTTTTTGCGCGTGAAAAACGCGGGATTCGAGATGCGAATTCCGGCGGCGGCGAAAAAGCCGCAAAAAAAATCGATTCACCTTCCGTTGTCGAAAAGAAACTCGCCGATTCACCGCGGAATTTTAACACTCACCGAAAAGGAAGTTTTGAAAAATGCCAAAGTAATCTCTGCACTACTGTCCACTTCTGTTTAACCACCTGCTTCACTACCCTAAATCTCCGTCTCTATTTTCCGCTTTCCAATTTTCAAATCCCTGCTTCGCCCTCCCTCTTTGAAAAGAGGGAAAAAACATTTTCTTTTTTTCGTGAAGTTAACCCTATGCTAACTCGGGGTTAACTTTTCGAGCGAGCGAAGCGAGCCGAAAAGAAAGCCCCTCTTTAGCAAAAGAGGGGTTTGGGGAGATTTGAGAAAGCAAGCGAGGCTTGAATTCCGGCTAGCGACAATCAACAAACTTCTATTTTCCGCTTTCCAATTTTCAAATCGCGGAGGCTGGAAGTTTTTGATTTGACGGCTCGCTGACTTAAGGACACTCTGAATTTTCCGTTTCAAAATTTAAAAATTGAAGAATTTAATCTTGTTTTAAAATTTGAAATTTAAAATTTGAAATTCCGATACCTACTTTCCACTCGCCGAAAAACTCTCGAATTTTTGCGGAATCGCGGCGAGAAAATTCCGACCGTAACCTTTGCCGAGCAGTCGCGGGTCGAGCGCGATAAAAGTTTTCGAACTCGCGAAATTCACCCACATTTTTTTGAAACGGAGGACGGTCGCCGGCAACGTTTCACGATTCCAATCCGCGCCGTCACGCACGATGAACGGCAGTTTCACGAGAATAAAATTCTGACACGCTGGAAAAAAGGGACTGCCGATCGTGAAAATTACCGCTGCCTTTTCGAGCGAGGCTAATTTTTCGGCGGAGGGAATCCGACGGAAAAAAACAGGGAAGTCGCATTCGGCAATCGCCCGCCTCGCGAAATTGCCCGCCTCCATCCGATTCGGAAAAACAATCGCGGTGACTCCCTCAAGTTCGGATAAACTTTTCAACAAAAATTTTTCCACCGCCGGAAAGAACTGCGGCGTGGCGGGGTCAGGGAAATCATCCGCCACGAGAAATCGCGGCAGCTCGCCCGCGATTTGTAATTTTTCGGCGGAAGAATTTTCCGGCAGCGCGAGAATCCGCCGCGCAAACGCGAAGCCGTCGTCCGCATCCGCCGCCGCGTCGAGGAGAATAGAATTCGAGAAATCGGGAAGCGAAACTTCAGTCGGCTCAACCACGAGCGTGATTTCGTTCGCGGCATTCGAACGGAGCGAGCGATGAAAGCCTGAATTTTCCGCAAGAAAATTTTCAAGAAAAAACGCGACTCGCGGCGGAAGATTTTCGCGAGCAATTTCGAGAAAATTTTTGCCCGCCTCGATTGCTTTTGAAAAATTCGAGAATCCCCGCGCGTCCGCCAGATCAAGTCGCCCGAAGCGCGGAGACGCCTCGCGGAAAAGCAGACCGAGCAGTCCCCACCAAATCTGGATTTTTTCAGAATACTGCGGCAGCAACTCTTCGAGCGTCGGCAGATCAATCACGAATGAATTCGCGCGCGCGAGATTCTCGGGAAGCGTGACCGCATCCGCGATAATTTTCAGCCGCTTGGCAGATTCGAAATCCGGCAGCGCAGCGTGATCAGAGACAATAACTTTTTCTTTCGAGGTTTCGGGCATTCGCTCTGCCGCCACGAAATCAAAAAGCAATCCCTCCGTGCGCGTTAGATTGAGTTCGTGAAAATTTTTTTCGGGATAGAGCGTCAATTTCGCCGCGAGCGGCAGCTCGACTGCAGATAAATTTTTAGCGAGAAAGTTTTTTAATTTTTCGGAATCGATCTGCGTTCGCGCCGCGAAAGATTTTTCCGCTGAAAGTCGCCGCGCTGTAAAATTGCTGCCAAAAAAAATCACTGCCGGCTGCTCCGATTTTTCCGCCGCCGCGAGAATTTCTTCCGCCGTCGCGGAAGTTTCGAGCAAAAGCGGGGTTTTCCGCTTCTCGAATTTTGATCTCAATCCTTCCACCACTTCGTCTCGAATTTCGACAACCTCCTTTTCGTCGGATGATTTCGCAACTTCTAACCTCTGACCTTTGACCTCTGACCTCAATTTAACCTCTGATTCCAAAACAAGCGAAGCGAAATTTTGCGTCCAGTTTTTTTCAGAAGATTTCAGTTCCGCAATTTTCTGCCAATTTTCCCGCGAAAAATTTTGCGCAAGCGAAACAAAAACCCGTAATAAATCCCGAGTAGCCTCCGCATCAGCGAGCGCGCGGTGTGCGTCTTCGTGGCGAATGTTGAATTTGGTCGTAAGATTTTCGAGCGAGAGCGATTCGCCGCGCGGCAGCAGCAAACCGGCAATCCGAAAAGTGTCAAAACTCGGAAATTTGCGAAAATCAACTCCCGCCGCCGCGAGAAAAGCGAGGTCGAATCCGAGATTGTGTCCGATGAGAATTGCTCCTTCGCAGAATTTTTGAATTTCCTCACGTTTTTCACCGAACTGCGGCGCGCCCGCGAGATCGGAATTTCGAATACCGGTGAGCCGCTCCACGAATTGCGGGATGCGGGTCGGCGAGCAAAAGAGCGAGTCAAAACTGTCAGAATTTTCCACGAGTGAAAACTTGACAGCACCCAGCTCTATGATGCTGTCGTTTTCGAAATCAAGACCAGTTGTTTCGCAATCCAAAGCCACAAACTCGATTTCGTGCATAAAAATTTTGTTAGTAGATTAAAAATTTTTTTAGAAAATTTAGCGAGAGGATTTTGGTTATTTTGCGTCTTCAACCGAAGAGGGTCAATCGCAATCTGAAAAGAAATTTTGTAAAGTGAGTATCTTCATCGATTCGGGAAACTCGATTAGTCAACTGGTCGCTTAACAACAATTTTTACTCCCAACGAATAATTTTAATTTCCAAACCAGTTCAATTAAAAGCCACTTTAAAAATTGAAAAATTTAAACTTTAAAAATTGTTTTGAAATTAAAAATTAAAAATTTTGGAACTCAAAAAACAAAATCATCCGCTTCTCTTAAAAAGACTTTCCTGTCAGATCTAACTCAACTCCATACCTTCGTGGATTACAAAAACTTTTGGCTTTCGATTCTCCGCCGCCTCGAACCCACGATTTCGCGTTCTCAGTTCCTCACGTGGTTCCAAAATACCGCGGCACTCACTCTCGAGAATGAAACGCTCGTAGTCGGCGCTCCCACTAATTTCTCGCGCGACTGGATTAGCAAAAAATATGCACTCAAAATTTTGCAAGCGGCTGAAGAAGAAAATTCCGAAATCAAGGAAGTCGAATTCGAAGTGGATGCCGCGCTCAGCGATGGCATCGATCCCCGCACGATCGATCTCCGCGCTGTTTTCGCGAAACCGGGCGACAAGAAAATTTACAAAGCCCGCGGTCGCGAAGAGATTGTTTTGACCCGTTCAGGTCTCCTTTCCGCGAAGCTCAACCCACGCTACACCCTCGCAAATTTCGTGCCCGGCGATGAAAACCGCCTCGCCCATGCCGCCGCGCTTTCGGTTTCCCGCACACCCGGTCTCACCTACAATCCGCTCGTGATTTACGGCGAAGTCGGCCTCGGCAAAACTCACCTCCTTTCCGCGATTGGTCACGAGGTTTTGACGAATGATCCCAATAGAATCATTGCGCTCACCACTTCCGAGATTTTTACGCGAGAATTTGTGGCTGCCTCCAAAAAATTCCAAGCCGATGAGTTTAAAAAGAAATTCCGCGATATCGATGTGTTACTTTTCGATGATGTGCAATTCCTCGAGAATCGCGAAAAAACTCAAACCGAGCTTTTCAATATTTTTAACGACCTCCATCAAAAAGGAAAGCAACTTGTTTTCACTTCCGATCGACCTCCGAGCGAATTGACCGAATTGATGGATCGCCTCCGCAGCCGACTCACGTGGGGGCTTGTTTGCGAGATCGAACAGCCGAGTTTTCATTCCCGCCTCGAAATTCTCAAAAATAAAACTCACGAACGGCGGGCGATTCTTGATCCTGAACTGCTCGAATTTATCGCGATGAACGTCACCAACTCGATTCGCGAGCTCGAAAGCGCACTCGCGTGGACGACCGCGCAAGCCGACCTCCTGCACACTCAGCCTACGATTCGCGAGCTCGGTCGAATGCTCGAAAAAATGAACAAAAAAGAGCGGGTGCTCGGTCTCCCGGAATCTACTCCTGAGATTTCCATTCGCACCCCCGCCGAAATAATCGAGCTCGTTTCGAAACATTTCAATCTTCCCACCACAGAAATTTGCGGCGCTTCCCGCAAAAAAGAATTCCGCACCGCCCGCCAAATCGCGATGTATCTTTCACGTGAAATTCTCGGTTGCGGTCTCGTGGAGATTGCAAAAAATTTCAATCGCGACCACTCCACCGTCCTCCACGCCTGCCGCCGCATCTCCGCCGAACTCCAAAAAAACGAAGCTCTCATCCGCCACGTCAACGCAGTCAAAAAAGAAATGGGATTGTAAATTTGCAGAATTTATAAAAAAGAGGTAATTTACTATTCTTTTAATTTTTTGAAATGGCGACATTTGAAGTGGCAACAATCGAAAATAGTCCCGATTGGGAAAAAGTTCAGAGAGCAAGAATTAAAAAATCTCTCTCGATAATTGCGAAAGCCGAAGGCGAACCTCCTTCGCGCGTGAGCGGAAAATTCGAGAGAAACAATATCCGACCTCTCATTTCTTATGAGACGAGAAGATTCTGCGGAGGAGGTTTCGAAAAAAGGTCGGTTTCCTAAATTGCTTTCTTTTCAACTTTTTTTTAGAATCAGTCGGCTAATTTTTTTATTTCCTCTCGAATGAACTCCGTCACCATCCTACCGGCTTCGCTCCGCGATTTGAAAGCCAAACCCCGCGACATCCGCGCGAGAAGAAAAATTACTGCGGAATATTACGGGAAGGGAAAAGAAAACCTACACCTCACTTTTGATTATCAGACTTTTCGTAAAATTTTTAAAGATGCGGGCAGCAGCTCGATTGTGAATTTGCAAGTCGAGGGAGAAAAAGAACCGCGCGAGGTTTTGATCCACAAAATCAATTACGATCCGCTCACTGATGAGTTTGCTCATGTGGATTTGAAACAAATCGAGCGCGGCAAAAAAATGATCGCGAAAGTCTCGATTGTGATTACCGGCGAGAGTCCGGCCGTGAAAAATTTCGGTGGGATTCTCACACATGGGAAAAGCGAGGTGGAAATAAAGTGTTTGCCGCGCGATTTGCTGAAAAAAATTGAGGTGGATATTTCCAATCTTGAAGAAATCGGCGCTTCGGTGAGAGTGAAGAATTTGCCGATTGATCGCGAGAAACACGAAATTCTCGAAGAAGAAGATGCGATGGTAATTTTGATTATCGCTCCAAAAACTTCGGAAGAACTCGAAGAAGAACTCGTGAAAGAAGTGGGTGAAGTGGTAAGCGAGGATGTGGCGAAAGAAGCGGAAGAAGAGAAAGCAGCCGCGCAAGCCAGCAAAGAAAGCGATACCGAAAAGAAAGGCAGCGAGAAAAAAAAAGTAAAAAATAATTCTTTCGAAACGAAATGGATTTCCCTTTTCTTAGGCAGCGGAAGAAATTATTGCTCGCGCTTGCTGGTATTTTGTTTTTTTTAACTTTGCTGCTCGGCGGAAGAGCGTATTTCGAACACCTCGCGAAAAAAACCACTCCGCCAGAGAACAATGATTTAGCTTTCGAAATATTCGAGGAACTCGCGAATCCCGCGACTGAAGAGATTGGGATTCTCTCTCCGCCGAAAAAAGTTTCTCCGCTTACCGGCTTGCCGATTTCAGAAGAAAGTGAGCCACGGATGATTGCAGTGGTGATTGAGAATCACCCTGCCTCTCGCCTCCAAATGCGCGGATTGAATGAAGCCGGAATCGTTTTCGAAGCTCTCGCGGAGGGAGGCATTACCCGCTTTCTCGCGATTTTCGACACGAGTGGACTGAAACGTGTCGGACCGGTGCGCTCCGCGCGATCGTATTTCGTGGAATGGGCAGCAGAATTCGGTGGCGCTTTCGTGCACGCCGGCGGAAGTGAAGATGCGTTCGCGCTTTTGGCAAAAAGCAATTTGCTCGATTTCGATGAGGACGGAGAAATTGTTTACCGCGACTTCCGGCATCTGAAACCTCACAACCTTTTTGTAAGTTTAGAAGCTGTGCGAGCAGCACTCGAAGCAAAAAGTGAAAGCGAATTCGCGGAAAATTGGTTTGAATTTTCAGACGAACTTCCCGCCTCCGCGCAAACCGTGAAACAATTTTCGGTTGATTTCAGCCTACCAAGCTACTTCGTGGATTACATTTACGATGCAGAAAAAGGCAGCTACCACCGCCTGCTCGGCGGCAGCGAGCACGCTTCGAACGGAGACACGATTCGACCGACGAACGTCGTTATTCAATTCACAGAATACTGGCCGATCGACGACGAGGGGCGGCTCGATTTGCGAACAAGCGGGGAAGATGTAGCGTGGTATTTTTCGGGCGGAAAAATGTGGAAGGGCGTGTGGAAAAAAGTTGGGAATCGCACGCGTTTTTTCGATAATTCCGGGCAAGTTGTGAAACTTCAGCCCGGCCAAACTTTTATCGAAATTTTGGATTCGACCGAGCGGGTGAAAATAAAAGATTAATTTTAAATTTTAAGTTTCAAGTTTTAAAACAATTTTTAATTTCTCAAGTTTTTAATTTTTAAAATTAAATCATTTTAATTTGTTTTAAAATTTAAAATTCGAAATTTAAAATTTTACAAGTGATTTGCTGGCAGAATAAGAATTCGTTAATCTTGTTTTAATAAAAAACTTCCCATGATTGACAACTTCTCCCACCTCCTCGGAAAAGCCAAAAGAGTGCTCCAAACCCTCCGCGAGGAAGCTGCCCGCAACCGTAAGGAAGGCTCTCGATTGCTCGAGATTGAAAGTAAATTGGCGATGGCAAGCCACGAAAAAGGCAACGGCGAAAATATGGCGGTTGATATTTCCACTAGCTCGGTCGCTCGCGCCGCTCTCGCGATTTTGGGAATCTTGGCACTTGGCTGGTTTTTGTTGGAAATCAAAAACATCATCGCACTCTTTTTCGTTGCTACTTTCCTCGCGCTCGCGCTTGATCCTTTCGTGGACAAAATGCAGAAATGGAAAATTCCGCGAGGCATCGGTACGTTGTTGATTTACATCATCTTCGTGGCAGCGACGGGAATCGTGATTTCCTCTTTCGTGCCGATTCTTGCCAGCGAAATTCCGAAGCTCGCGAAGGCGGTGCTTGATTGGATTGCTGGTTTTGGAATCGACACCACCGTAATTCAAAATCAAATCACGAGCTTTCAAGATTATCTCACGGGGATTCAGCAGAATCTCAGCCGCGAGAATCTCGAGGCCGGGCTTGATGTTTTGAGTGTGATCGGTCAAAACGCGTTCGCGGTGGTGAAGTCGATCGCGGGAGGAGTGGTAAATTTTGTTTTGGTTTTCGTGATTGCCTTTTTTATGATTATCGATGAGGACGGGATCAAAAGTTTTCTGATCGCACTTTTTCCGCAACGCTTCCACCGCTACATTCTCGAGAAGGGCGCGGCAGTAGAAAGTAAATTTGGAGCATGGGTGCGAGGACAAGCTTTTTTGATGGTTGCGATAGGAGTGATTACTTTTATCGCGCTGAAAATCGCAGGGATCAATTACGCGGCTACTCTCGCCACGCTTGCCGCCCTCACCGAACTGCTGCCATACGTCGGTCCGGTGATTGCCTTCATCCCAGCAGTAATCCTCGCGCTCAGCCAAGGTGGCTGGATTTTGGCTTTCGTGGTCACATTGATTTACATCGGCATTCAGCAGTTCGAGGGAAATGTGCTCGTGCCGCTCGTGATGAAAAAAGCCGTCGGTCTCTCGCCGGTAATCATAATGTTCGCGATGTTCGTCGGCGCGAGTTTCCCGGAGACGATCAACCCGATCGTAGGCATCATCATTTCCGTACCAATTGCCACTGCGATTTCGGTTTTTGTGAGAGATTACGCAACGAAGAAAAAATAAACCACTGATTACACAGATGATAGGATTCCACAGAATATATTTAATCTGCATTTTTAATGACTGAGCAAAACTATAAGCACTCTGACACAACTGAAAAAATAATTGGTGCTGCTATGACAGTTCACAACACCCTTGGGAATGGTTTTCAAGAAGTCATTTATCAAAGAGCTTTAGCTAAAGAGTTAGCCAAGAAAAATTTAGAATTTTCCAGAGAAGTAGATATGCCCATCATATATGATGAGGAAGAAATCGGAACACGTAGAGTAGATTTCCTAGTGAAAAACTGTGTCCTGGTTGAGATAAAAGCAGTAACTAGCATGGAAGATGTTCATTTGGCACAAGCGATAAATTATCTAGAGGTATTTGACCTTGAAGTTGGACTTCTCATCAATTTCGGATCCAAAAGTCTTCAGTTCCGAAGACTTATTAATACTCCTCAAAAAACATAAATCCGCGAAATCCTTTAATCAGGTTAATCTGCGGTTTATATCCGAAACTTCGTGAGAATATTCTCAGCTCTTTTCAGCATCGGCTCGGGAGTTTTGCCGTTGTTGCGAAGAACGATGTCGGCAACATTCGTGAGCGGCGCGATAAATTTTTTGTAGTTCGGCTTCACGTATTCGAAATAATATTTGAACTCCCCCTCCAGCCCTCCGTCACCGACTGAACCACGATTGCCACGAACGAAGTCGCGAATGATTCGCCGCGAAAGACGAATGTCGTCATCGACGTGGATGAAAATCGAAAGATCGGCGAGCCGCCGAATCTCGGGAACCGCGAGCGTAAGAATCCCTTCTACAATCACAATTTTTTTTGGTTCGACCCGGAGAGTTTTTTCAAGACGATCCTTCGATTGAAAATCATAAATCGGCGTGTCCACCCCTTCGCCATTTTTGAGCGCAATCAGATGTTCAGCGAGGAGAGAATTGTCGAGCGATTCCGGCGCGTCATAATCCACACGATATTCCGGATCAAAATTATCTTTATCAATGTAATACATGTCGTGCGAAATCACCTCGCAGTCGCTGCCGTAAATTTTTTCAGCGATAAAATTCGCCAGCAAAGTTTTGCCGCTTCCCGAACCGCCGGTGATCACCACAATCCGCGAACCTGCGCGACCGTTTTTTTCCGGAATTTTGGAAAAATTTCCCGTCGCCATCGCGGCTGATTTTTTGCGGAAGCGAAGTTTGGTCGGTTTTATTTTTTGAGTTTTCATTTTTATTGGATTATCCCCCGAGATATCTCGGGTTTTTTGCATTTTGTTAAACGGTCACGAGAATACCGCCCGCGACTATAAGAATCGCGCCAATAATTATTTTTGCAATCGCGACACCAGTGAGCCCCGCAAATTCTTTCAGTAAAACAAGACCGAGAACTGTCGCGACAAGCGTGTTCGTGTTGAAAAGCGCGACGAACTGAGAAGCGTTCGCCCCTTTCCTGTAACCGAGCGCGATGCAAACCGAACCGAGCGCGAACAGCAGCGCGGCGAGAAACGCAAAGCCCCACTCTTTTTTGGCGAAAAGTTGAAGATTATCTTTGAAATAAACGAGTAGCGCGATGTTGATCGTGATA
>JBDRIC010000021.1:0-2060 GCA_043816245.1 Patescibacteria group bacterium | reverse complement strand
AGCAGTCCGATCGAGGTATTGTAAATAAAGAACGCGTATTTTTTTTGCAATGTCATCGTCACCGTTTTCTCATCGATTTTTTCGATCGCGACATCAAGAAAATCGGCGGCGAGAGCGGGATTCGGAAAATTCTCGTTTTGGAGCACATCCCGAAAAGTAAAAATCACATCGTCTGCGCTCACTAACATGCCGTCGTGCCACCGCACGCCTTCCTTGATTTTGAAAGTGTACGTCCGCTGGTCTGGCGAGAGGCTGTGATCTGCGATTCCGTCCACGATCGCATTCGAAACCGGATCGAAACGCGTGAGTCCGCAAAAAATCAGTGAAGTCAGATCGCGATCGAGATTGGTTTGCGCGAGGACAGGGTTCAAAAAATTAAATTCACAGACCACTCCCTCCACGAAAGTCCCGCCGCTCGCGGGAACAGGTTCGGAATTTTCCATGAAAAAACGATTCCCAACCTGAAACGCGGAAATTAAAATCACCAAACTTAAAATCCCAATGAGGATTTTTTCGGTGAGAGTGCACGAATTAAAAAGCTTGAAAATGCCCACTTCGAATTAAAATTTAAACAAAAATTTGGGCGATTGCGCCGCCAAAAAAAAGAATTGCAAAAAAGATTGTGGCATTCGCGAGCAGCCGATCGAGACCGCGCTTGCTCGAATACGAGTTGCCTCCGCCGCCGAAAGTCGCTGAAAGTCCCGCCGATTTTTGTTGCAGTAAAATCGAAAGCGCGAGGAGGGCGGAGGAGCCGATTTGGATGTAAAAAAGAAGGGTTTGCATTTTTGAATATTAAATTAAAAAGTAAGGAATAAGAGACTGTTGGAAAATTATTTTTGGAAGCTAGTTGAGAGTCATACCGCTTCGCAATAGAAATACTACAGTCTACATTTTTATAAATTAATTTTTATTACTAATATTTAATCTTTTTAAACACTAATGCTACGCGGCATTAATAGCTTTTCTATTGCAGATTGGCATTAAAAGAAAATTTTATTATTTCCTCACCAGCCAGTGAGTGGCGATATTGAAAAGCCCGAGGATTATCGCAGCGTAGAGGTAGGTGAGCCAAATATTTTCTCCGAAAACGAGAACTTGTAGAGTTTCAAAATTAAGGACATTTATCAGCCAAACCAGTAAGCCGAAAACAATTCCATTCACGATGAACATGAAAAGTCCGGCGGTGAGGAAGGTGATCGGCAGCGAGACGAGTTTCAAAAATGGTTTCACGAAAGTATTCAGAAGTCCGAGCACGATTCCTGCAATTATGAAAACAGGGAGATTGATTTCCGGTTTCACAGGACAGCTCGCTGCCGCTTCGCTCACGAAGCAGAGATCGGTGAGGAAATAATCCACAAGATACAGCCCGACCGAATTCGCGATAATGGAGAGAATTACTCTTCGAATCATTTTTAGCTGATAGTTAGTAGTTTGCAGTTGGTAGTTTATTGAAAATTAGGATTTTGTGCCAATTTATCATTTAGTGATTTTTTTGACTCCAAACTTGGTGCCGTTGAATTCTGTCTCGGCATCTGGCTTGTCGATTCCTTCTACGATTTCATTAGCAAGTGTTTCATTCTGTATGTAATCCTGATGGGTCGTGATGACCTCGCTATTACTACTAGTTTGGACTTGAATCCGATCCGAGACATCGTAATCGGCTTGTTTTCTTAAATCCTGAATCACTCTAACCAAATCTCGCGCTTTTCCTTCCAGTTTGAGTTCGGGGGTGATTTTCGTGTCGAGCGCGACTACGATGCCGCCGTCCGACTCAACCGCCGTCCCCGATTTTCCGCGGAAGCCAAGTGTAATTTCCTCGCCACTCAAAATTTCGTCGAGAATTTTTACCCCGTTGTCCACGATTTCGAATTCTCCATTTTTCGCCGCCGCGATTATTTTTTGAATTTTCGCGCCGAATTTTTTACCGGCAACACACGCATTCACGACGACCGATTTTTCCGCAATCGCCTCCGGATTTTTGGTGAGGTCTATTTTTTTTAAATTCAATTCTTCCCGAATTACATCAAGTTCGCCGTCCCCCCCACTGAAGTGGGGGGTTA
>JBDRIC010000020.1:0-7149 GCA_043816245.1 Patescibacteria group bacterium | reverse complement strand
GCGAGGTGTCGCCAACTGAGACGGACGTTCTGAATGATTCGAATGATTCCCGTTTGACTTTGATGACTTGCACCCCGCTTGGCACTGCGCTAAAAAGGTTGATTGTCACCGCGCAACTAGAAGAGAGCGCGTGATAAAATTCAAACACGCTGGGGTGGTGAAATGGTAGACACGCTGGTTTTAGGAACCAGTGCCGCAAGGCGTGGAGGTTCGAGTCCTCTCCCCAGCACCAACTTTAGAAAGTGGAAGATAGAAATTGGATTTTGGATGTTGGAAGTTTGCTAATTGTTGTTTGCCGAAATTCAAATCTTCCAAAAACAAAAAATCCCGCTTCGAGTGAAACAGGATTTTTTGCATTTCCAAATTTTCAATCTACCAAAATTATCGAATCTTCCGGATTACGAAACCAGCACGGTTATGATTGAAGATTCCGTGTTTCTGGTGGAGATACCAAAGCGCGAGGGCAATTAGCGCGAAACCGATTACGTTCAGCGCGCGGGAAAGTTCCGCAGCAATCGCGGCTTCACGCACATTGATCTGTGCGCGGGTAAACTCATTCGAAGCTGCATGCAGCGGTTCTTCACCAGCATAAAAAGTTTTTTGAGCCGCATAATCAGTCGTGTTCTCCGCGGTGAAAGCCGGATTCATGTCCGCAGAATTCACGACATAAAAGGCAGCCAGCATGACGCACACTCCCGCGAACACAAAAATTGCGGTTCCTGTGAATCGCGAAAACTGCGCCAACAGGCGGAGGTGCGGTCGCTTCACGAGATGCCGCTCCGCGTGGCGGACGATGAGATCCGCGGTACTTCGGATTTTTTTGTTTTTATTTTTGAGCATTTTTAGTTTTTTAAATCTGATAATTTTAGCATTTTAGAGAGTAAAAATCAACTTCAGTTTGCAAAATCGAAAACTTTCTCTTAAAATCCGCGCACTTCAATTATTAATTTACAATGTGCAAAGTACAATTAATTGTAAATTGATAATTGTGCATTTAATCATTAAACGAAATGGCTCACAAAAAAGCGGGTGGCAGTACCCAAAATATTCGCGACAGCCAACCGAAGTATCTCGGTGTGAAAAAATTCGGCGGCGAAAGAGTGCGCGCGGGAAATGTGATCGTGCGGCAAAAGGGGATGAAATTCGAGCCGGGCGAGAATGTTTACGCGGGCAAAGATTTTACTCTTCACGCGAGCGTGGATGGAAAAGTAAAATTCGGCGAACGGAAAATTTTGAAATTCGATGCGCGAAAAAAACGAAAAACGACAGTCGCGGTGGAGGCGGTGAGTTAATTTTCGAGCAGTTTTTCCGTAATTTTCCAAACATCCCCAGCTCCCGCGATGACGGCGATGTCGTTTTTTTGCAAATTCTCGCGGAGCCACACGACGGTTTTGTCGAAATTTTCAGTAAAAAAAACTTCCTTCTCGTTTTTTCGAATCTCCGCCGCGAGGTCTTTTCCCGAAATTTTATTTTTTGAATTCGCCTCGTCTCGCACCTCGTAAATATTTGGAATCACGACGACATCTGCGTCAAAAAAACTTTCGCCGAGTTCGCGGAGCATTTTTTGCGCGCGGGAGATTTGGTGTTGCTGGTAAATCATCACGATTCGTGAATCCGGAAATTCCTCGCGCGCAGTAGCTAGTGTCGCTTGAATTTCGGTGGGGTGGTGCGCGTAATCGTCGTAAATTTTCGCGCCGCGGAACTCGCCGCGAAATTCCATTCGCCGTTCCGCACCCGCAAAATTTTCGATTCCCGCGCGCGCTTTTTCGGAATCCAAATTCAAAAGCTCAGCAATAACGAATGCGAGTCGGGCATTTCGGCGATTCATCTCGCCCGGAATTTTGAGAGAAAAACTTGGAAGCGCGTTTCCCGCGTCGAAAAAATGCGGTGCGGCAGCGATTGTTTTTTCGAGATTCGGTTCGCGGGAATCGGCGATGAGGACTCCATTCATCGGCAATTTCCTTGCGAATTCGACGAACGCCGATTCATAGTCTTCCAAATTTTTGTAAAAATCGAGGTGCTCGGCTTCGATATTTGTAATCGCGAGAATTTGCGGCTGTAAATTCAAAAACGCGCGGCGGTACTCGCACGCTTCGAGAACGAACCATTCCGAATTTCCGACACGTGCATTTTTATCTCCGAGCTCCTGCAGATTCGCGCCGACGAGGCAGGAAATGTCCTCGCCGGAATTCAAACATGCCGAAATTATCAGTCCCGTCGTCGTCGTTTTGCCGTGTGTGCCGGCAATCGCGATGAGTTTTTTATTTTTCGTAATCTCGCCGAGAGCTTCGGGGTACGACAAAATTCGAAGTCCGCGCTCGCTCGCTGCCGAAATTTCCGGGTTCTCGGAATCGGCGGCGAGCGTGTGAATGACGACTTCGGAATTCTTTGGCAGATTTTTTACACTCTGCGGGATGGAAATTTCAAATCCCTCCGCGCGAAGTTTCGCGACGATCGGTGAATCTTCGCAATCGCTGCCGCTCACTTCTTTTCCGTTCTCGCGGAGGATGCGAGCGAGACCGCTCATTCCGATTCCGCCGATTCCGACGAGATGGAAGTTGTTTTCAGAAAACATCGATTTAAAAAGTTGAGAGAAGTTTAACTTTCAATTCTTTTTCAATCCATGTTTTAGGAGAAAAACAGTTTGAGAAAATATTTGAAATTCCTGTCTGCCACGACAGATTCCATAATTATACTGCTAGAAACCACTAACCCCTCTGCCATTGACAGGGAGCAAGAAAAAGAACCCCCCTGCCAAGGGGGGGAAGTCCGCCGCAGCGGACGGGGGGTCTGGTATTAGCACGCTAACCTTTTCGTAACTAGAAAGTTTCCTTGCTAGAAACTAACCCCTCTGCCCTGCGGGCACCTGGGTTGGAAGGTGGAAATTGGAAAGTGGAATGTGGAATTTTGCTTGCCAACCCGTGTTTCACTCGCTCCACTTGTTCGCAAAACTTTTTTAATTTTTTTTCAAAATCCGTGATAACATCCTTTTCCCTCTTTCGAAAAAGAGGGATGGCGAAGCAGGAGCTTTTTATCAAAATAGTTTTTCAGAGACGGAGATTTGAAAAGGTGAAGCAGTAATTTTTAAACGGAAGGATGAAAGCAGAGACGGAGATTTGAAGAGATGAAGCAGGAGCTTATCGGTAGGCAGTTTAAAAAATTGGGGGTGTGTAAAGTTACTCTCGAAAAAGTTGACGAGCTTTGTTAAAAAAGTAAAATCTATCCGTAGCAAATTTTAGATTGCAAAAAAGTTATTCCGCGAAACGAGCGGGGAGCTTTTTTGTTTTGCTGATTACTGGAAGCTGCAAGTTGATTACTGCGAAGCTCACCACCACTTCTTCCAGCGAAAATAAATAAACATCACCCCTGCGACTGCCAGCATCATTCCCGCAATTCCGAGAAAAGCGTCGACATTTTTCTGAAATGGCAGCCCCACATTCATTCCAAAAATTCCCGAAATCAAAGTGAGCGGCAACATGATCACGCTAAAAATTGTGAGTACTTTGATTGTCTCGCCGCTGCGGTGCGAGATCAGACTTTCATTCGCATCCTGCAAAGTCTCTGCCATCTCCTTCAGCGAATCAAGCGAGCTCCACTGTTTCTCGATTTTGTCCACCACATCGTCGAAATAAACTTCGAGAGCTTCGGGCAGAAATTTTTTATTCTTGTGCTCGAGCGCGGAGATTACCGGTCGCTCCGGCTGCAAGATTCGGCGAAAAGTGATGATGTTTTTTTTCAGCAGCATGATGTCTTTCAGCAAATCCCGCACTCCTTCTTCATCAAAAACATCGCCTTCAAGCTTTCTCGCACTTTTCCACATTTTGTCCAAAATCGGAAAACAACAGTCGAAAAGTTTGCTTGCCAGCTGATAGAGAAAATAACCGCTGCCTCTTTCGAGATATTTTTTGCAGCCCGATTCTCCCCCGCACTCTTCTCGAATTTTTTCCAGCGGAAGCAGCACGCCTTTGTGGAGGGTAATCACGAAATTTTGCCCGATAAAAATGTCTACCTCTTCAGTCGTGACTCGCCCTGTGTTTTGATTCCAAATCGGGAAATGCAGCACAATAAAAAGATAATCGGAATATTCATCGATTTTCGGTCGCTGAATTTCCGTCAAACAATCTTCCAAATCGAGCGGATGGAATTTAAATTTTTCTGCGAGAAAATTCACCGTTTTTTTATCTGGATTCGCGAAATCGAACCACTTCAGATTTTTGTACGAGATAGCTTTTTCTCGAGCAACCATTATGAGGATATTTAATCTTGAAAATTGTGCAAAAAATTAGCTCAAAAAGCAAATGGAAAGTTTGATTGAAGGATGAGGCGGGGTTTGCTAATCTTTCCTTTGATGAAAAAAGTTACCCACGCAATCAAAGGTCTGTCTCGATCGAGACAACTTGCCCTCGCGGGGAGTTTGCTCGCGATGTTTGCGGTATTGATGCCGTGGCACACGATTGGCACTGCGGTGCTCGGGACGGAGCATTCTTTCAACGGATTCGGAGATCAAAATCTGATTATCGGGATCATCACTTTTGCTTTCATGTTTGCTTCTCTCGTGGTGGTGGGGTTGCCGCTGCTCGGAATTCGGCTGCCTCGAAGCGGGTGGAAGGAAAGCGGGATGTTGATTTTTTTCGGCGGGGAGTCGGCGTTGCTTCTTTTTGTTTTGACAATCATGCACGCCACTTCGATTACGCGTTCCGCTAGTTATGATTTGCGACTTGGTATTCATCTCGCGCTGATCGGGGCTGCTCTCGTTTTCATCGGCGGTTACCTTCTCAAAAACGAAGAGCACTTTTACTCTTCCGCCCATGCGGAGCCACTCGCGCATCTTCCTCGCTCGCGTGTCTCTCATTCTTCGCACCACCTTGATCTTCGTGAAGATTCGCAGGAAAAAGAAAAAGAAGATGCTCGGATGCGGCTTGATATTTAAACAGTTGACAGCTAACAGCTTGTAGTTAGCAGTTTCTTAAACTTAAAAATGGCTTCAGATTTACGAACGATCACGCCGATTCCAAAAAACGAGGAGGAGATTCCTCTCGCGAAGCTAGTTTTTTATTGCAAAAAATGCGAAGAGTTGGTTGCCGCGAAACAGACAAAAAAGAAATTCACCTTTCGCTGCCCGAAATGCGGGAAGGAGGAAATCGCTTTTGGGACGGAAGAATCGGTGTTAAATCATTTTAGAATTAAAGTTTAGAATTTCTTATTTTCACTTCAATCTTCCCGAAGATTTCGAAAAAACTCGGCTCGATAAATTTCTCGCGCGCGAGTTGCCGCAATATTCGCGGAGTTTTCTTGCTAAATGCCAGTTGTTTGTGAATTCAAAACCGGCGAAGGCTGCCACGAAAGTTTCGGCGGGAGATTTGATTGAACTAAAAATTCCGCCGCTAAAGCAGCTCAAAATTTTGCCGGAAAAAATTCCGCTTAAAATCATTCACGAAGATTCCGAGATTCTCGTGATCGAAAAACCGAGTGGAATGGTCTCTCACCCTACCGATCACGGCGGGAATGTTTCGGGTACGCTCGTGAACGCCCTTCTTTTTCACCACAAAAATCTGCAGGGAGAGAAAAATCGCGCAGGTTTGGTTCACCGTCTCGACAAAGAAACTTCAGGAGTGATGGTCGTCGCCAAAACAGAGGAGGCGAAGAAGTCGCTTTCGGATCAATTCGCGGAGCGGAAAGTCGGGAAAAAATATCTCGCGCTCGTTGTTGGTAAATTAAAAAACAAAAAAGGACGTATCGAAGCTCCAATCGGGAGGGATGCCAAAAATCACACGCGGAGGAAGATTTCCCTATCGCCGAATTCTCGTGAAGCAATCACCGAATTTGAAGTTCGCGAGGAATTTCAAAACGCGAGTTTGCTCGAGGTGAAAATTTTGACAGGGAGAACACATCAAATTCGCGTGCACTTCAGTTCCATCCGGCATCCGGTGGCGGGGGATTCGGTTTACGGATTCCGCGCTGCGAATGAAGAAATCAAAACTCCGCGGATGTTTCTGCACGCGTGGAAATTGAAAATCACGCATCCAAAGACGGGGGAGAAGATGGAGTTTATCTCGCCGCTGCCCGATGAGCTGGAAAAAGTTTTGGAAAGATTGCGGAAATAACGGCTAAACCGGCAATTATCATTTCAATTCTATTACCTCAAATTCTCCGTTTTCTAAATCTTTTGTCACCAGCTTAAGATTTTTATTAATCACAGCTACAAAAGCTTGATTTTTCGGCGTAATATTTTTCCCAATACTGTCATCTTTGCGACGAACAAGCAGGGGCGTGATTTGATCATTTATGATTTGCACGAGAAACACTGCTCGACCTGCAGATGTTTTGCTTGTGAGGTAAATTTTGTAATATCGACAATTTTTCGGAGCTCCGGAGATTTTTTTACCTAAACCATTTTTGATTTTTTGTGCTGCTTTCTTGATTGTTTCAAGCGGAAAATCTCTCAAGAGAGGTATGATTTCGTTGGTTACGATCGAAGCTGGCAGTAGTAGCTGCATTATTTTTTGTTGGATTTTGTCGCAGCTCGTGCAGCTTTAGCGAAGCGCTGGCTGAGCAGCTGGGTGCTGCGAGGCATTTTGATTTCTGCTGGCGCCGAGATGATCACTTCTCCTCTTCTAGTAAAATCTCGCAAAATAGATTTCACGACGAAAGTTAGCGACACACCGACAGAGTTTGCTTTCTTCAGCGCTGGCTGCCAAGTCTCATCGTTGATTCGGAAGTTGCGAATAGGAGTAGGCATTTCAGTAGAGTTAGATGTTTCTATTTTATGGAAATATTTCATGTAAATCAAGTGTCTTTACAGCAAAAAAAGCAAAGCTATTCATAGCGGATCAACGGATTTTTAGTTTGAGAAAATATTTGGAGATTCCTATCCGCCACGGCGGATTCTACAATTGTACTGCCAGAACCTAGCCCCTCTGCACTGCGGGCACCTCCCTCTGGCTGGAAAGTGGAGGATTGAGGATCAGGAGAAAAACAGTTTGAGAAAATACTTGGAGATTCCCGTCCGCCACGGCGGATTCCATAATCGTGCTGATAGAAACTAACCCCCAAATGGAAGGTGGAAAGTGGAAAGTGGACATTGGGTGTTGGTTCTTGGTTCCAACCCGGGGGGTTGGATTTCTTAGTGAGCGTATTTTTCAAACAGGG
>JBDRIC010000019.1:0-3380 GCA_043816245.1 Patescibacteria group bacterium | reverse complement strand
ATCGGTATTCGGAAAATAAAAATCGGGATGAAAGCGAAAGACTTGGACGCGGCGGCGCGCAATTTTTTGGCGAAGGAAGGGTTCGGCAAAAATTTCATTCACTCGCTCGGTCACGGCGTCGGACAGAAAGTTCACACCGCTCCAAAAATCGGTCCGAAATCGAAAGCCATTTTGGCGGAAAAGACGGCAATAACAATCGAGCCGGGAATTTATCTGAAAAATAAATTCGGCGTACGAATCGAAGACTCGCTTCTCGTGAAAAAAAACGGGGTAGAGCTGCTCACGAAATTCCCGAAGAAGCTCACGGTTCTCAAAATTTGAGTTAGAATTAACCCGTTTTTTCGATGAAAAAAAAGCCGAAAATCGCGGTGATCCAGTTTCCGGGAACGAATTGCGAACTCGAAACTTTTCGCGCAGTCGAGCGAAATGGGATGGAGGCTGAGCATTTTCGATGGAATGAAAAAAAAAGTTTGCGCAGTTTCGACGGAGCGATTCTCGCCGGAGGATTTAGTTATGAAGATCGCGGACGGAGCGGACTGATTGCTTCAAAAGACCCGCTATTGAAAGAAGTTTTTGCGCTCGCGAAACGCGGCAGGGTCGTCCTCGGAATTTGCAACGGCGCGCAAATTCTCGTGGAAACAGGACTCGTCCCGAATTTTGAATTTGGAAAATCAGTAATCGCGCTCACGCGGAACCGGCGGGTGAGAGATGGTGAAATCCAAGGTAGCGGGTATTTCAATGAATGGATTTTCGTGAAGCCGGATAGCGAGCGAGCGAACGCTTTCAATCAATTTGAGGGGGTTTTGAAAATCCCAATCGCGCACGCGGAAGGCAGATTTTTCAGCGAAGATGCAGAACTCCTCGCAGAAATCATCGAGCGAAATTTGAACGCATTTGTTTACTGCGATGCCAACGGAGAGATTTTGCCAACTTTTCCGACGAATCCGAACGGGAGTGTTTTGAATCTCGCTGGCATTTCGAATCCGGCGGGAAATGTCTGCGCATTGATGCCGCACCCCGAGAGAACTCTCGAAGGAAATCCGATTTTCGCTTCAATGCGGAAATGGATCACCTCTCCGTTAACCCACCACTTCAGTGGTGGGATTAGCGCAAAAATCCCGACGACGAAAATTTTGCCAAAGCCAAAAGTGGATGTGGAATTTTTTGTGAGTTTAAAAATCACGGACAACGAAGCTCTTTCAGTGGGAAAAGCGGCGGGACTGAAATTGAAAAAATTCCGGTGGTTCGGTTTGGATTTCGGCGGAAAGTTAACCTCCCAAATTTCTAGGGGGATGCTCAAAAAAATCATCCGCGGCGGCGAATTGCTGAACCCTGAAAAAGAAGAGGTTTTCGTGAAATTCAGCGGGAAGATTTTCAAATTTTCAAAAGATAAAGGTTTGATAGCCGCGAAGTTTCAACTTCCAAAAAATCGTGTGCTTGCAAGCGAAAAAGAAATTAGTTTGGATGAGTCACGCGAAAAAAGTTTAAATCGAACACTCGGCAAATCAGTCGTGCGGAATTT
The DNA here is from genome assembly GCA_043816245.1 of Patescibacteria group bacterium. Lineage (GTDB taxonomy): Bacteria > Patescibacteriota > Gracilibacteria > JAHISY01 > JAHISY01 > JAHISY01. Next base: position 1,858 of record JBDRIC010000019.1, on the reverse strand, counting down.
CATAAGTGGAGTTCTGTGGGGAGAAAATTCGAGTAAAGTGAAATTCGAGAAAGTTGTCGCAGCGAATTTTTTTCACCATCCCTCCTCTCACAATTTAATCAAAATTTAAAAATGAAAATCCTATCAACTTTCTTAATTCTTACTTCTTAATTCTTACTTCTCTCGTGTGTGGAATTTTTAGCTATCTCGGGAATCAATCAAACGCAGGAAAACTCGTGGTCGAGGGATTGAAAAAACTTGAATACCGCGGCTATGACTCGTTCGGATTCGTGGAGGCAGTCCCTGCAACAAGTTCAGGACGGGGAAACGGAAAACTAAAACTCACGAAAAAAGTCGGCAAGATTTCCGAATTTCCAACTTCCACTTTCCACTTTCCACCCTCCAATCTCGCGCTCGGTCACACACGGTGGGCAACGCACGGAAAAGTTAATTTGCGAAACGCGCACCCTCACCTTTCCGCGAACGGAAAAGTGGCGGTCGTCCACAACGGCATCGTGGAAAATCACGCGGAGCTGCGAAAAGAATTACAAAAAAGGGGGGTGAAATTCGTGAGTGACACTGACACGGAAGTGATCCCGAATTTAATTGCATCCTATTTAACTCCACGGTTTACTGGGGGGATTCGCGAGGCGGTACGGAGAGCCGCGAAAAAATTGAAAGGACGGTTTGCTTTCGTCGCGGCGGCAGAAGGCGAGGAGAAACTCGTGGCTGCTCGCAGCGGCAGTCCGCTGATTGTCGGGATTGAAAAATTTTTCCCGAACAGCGATGATCGGCTGATCTCGAAAATCGACGGCTCCGCATTTTTCGTCGCGAGCGATGTGCCGGCTTTTTTGAAATTCACGCGCGATGTCGTTTACCTCGATGATGGCGAGATGGTGGAAATCGAACCATCGCCAAAAAACGATCATTTCCATGCGCATTTTTTCGAAATCGAAAATGGGAATACTGTGAAAAAGCGAGTGATTTCGATTGATTGGAAATCGGGAAAGGCGGAAAAAGGCGACTTCGCGCACTTCATGCTGAAAGAAATTTTCGAGCAAAAAGAAACGATCGAGCGCGCGTTGAATCAAGACGAGCGACAAATCGAAAAAGTGGCGGAGTTGATTCGAAAAAGTTTTGGCACTTTTTTCATCGGCTGCGGAACAGCGGGGAAAGTTTGCGCGACCGCGGAATATCTTTTTGCGAAAATCGCGCGACGGCATGTGAATGTTATTTTCGGCAGTGAATTCGACACCCAGGAACCTTTCCTCACAAACAAAACTTTGCTAATCGCGGTGAGCCAAAGCGGAGAAACCGCGGACGTGCTGGAAGCTTTTAAGATTGCGAAGAAGCGAGGCGTGCGAACTGTGGGTGTGGTGAACGTCGAAGGCAGCTCGGTCGCGCGGCATTCGGATGTCGTCCTACCGGTGAACGCGGGGATGGAAAAAGCGGTAGCCAGCACGAAAGCGACAACCGCGCAGCTCGCGATTTTGACTTTGCTGGCGTACGCAGTCGCGGGGAAACTCGATGAAGGCAAGCAGATGCTCGCGGAGGCAGCGAGCCAGATCAACGATCTTTTGAATCCGCGCTATTCCGAGCATCTCGAAAAAATCGCGCGGAAAATTAAAAATGTGGAGAGCCTCTACATCATCGGAAAAGCGGCGGACTACCCGATGGCGCTCGAAGCGGCGATCAAATTGCAGGAGGTGAGCTACATTCACGCGGAGGGTTTTGCGGCGGGAGAACTTAAACACGGTCCGCTCGCATTAATCACAAAAGGAACTCCGCTAATTGCATTTGTCCCCATCGGAGAATATCGGGCAGATGTTCTTTCGAATGTCGCGGAAGTGAAAGCGCGTGGCGGGAGAATAATCGGCGT
>JBDRIC010000018.1:0-4411 GCA_043816245.1 Patescibacteria group bacterium | reverse complement strand
GGCTAAATAAGCGCTGGCAAATCCGAGCAAGCTTAGGAGCGAATAAGTTCGCAGTCCGGAAAATTCAACGCCTTTTTGCCGCTGCTTCTTGCCAATTTTGGTTACCTCCCGCTCCGTGCCAATCAACGCGCCGAGACCGAGTGCGACTGCGAGATTCACGAGGATGTCGAATTCAGCATTCATTGGAAGATAAGTTTAAGTTTTTTATTTGAAAAATAAACTTGACAGACTGAAAAACAGGAGTAAATTTCGCGGCAAATTTAACTCTTCGGACGGAATGCTTGAAAAAGATTTTCTTGTCACGGTAACCGGTGCAGAATTACCAGGATTTTCGCGACCGACTTATCTGCTCGCGCTGCCGGACGAAAAATTGAGCGAACATCCGGCGATCAAATTCGCGCTCGCGAAATTGCCCTCGCTCGTCCATGCTGGCGGACCGCGAATTGAATTTGGTGAAATCAATCCCGCAAAATTGAAATCTGAAAAAATCGAAATGACTTGCATGGATGCTCGCGAATTTTCAAAAAAATCGCGCGATAAGTTGCGCGGCGAAAATTTCGTCACTTTTGCTGGCTCAGCATTTTTCGCGCATCCTGAAATTGCTGAAAAATTGCGAACGAACGATTACGCCAATTTCGCCGACGCGGTCGAGGCGACTCTCGCGGCGGCACAAGAAAAGAATTTAAAAATAGGTATTTTGTCAAATCACTTCGGCGAGGACGGCGGCTGCGGCGGTTTGAATTTCGTGCGGGAAAATTGCGGCGGTCTCGAAATTCCAACGGCGGAAGATTATCGGAAATTATTCGAAGAAACTCGCAAGGAAATCAATTCAAGGTTCGGCGGAATTGTCGAAAACGCGGAACTTGTGATGTATCAAACTGGCACCGACGGAACAATTGTTGCAAGTTTCAATCTCGAGGACGAAAAAGAATTCGCGGCATTTGCCGAAAATTACGACGGCAATTTTTAATCTGCCAAATATTCGCGAATAATCCGCGCCGCCTCCCCCACTTGTTCGGTCGTGAGATTCGGCAAACTTGCGCGGGCGAAGTTTTTGCGATCGGCTGCTGCGCGATCTTCTTTCGAGAAAAAAAGATTTGAAGGAATGAGCACCACTCCCCTCTCGGCGAGATCGAGAAATTTCCGCTCCGCCGGAATCTTTTGTTTTTTCACGCTCGCGAGAGAATTCAAATCAAGGAGAGAATAATAAAAATTGTCGGGATAATCGATTCCGAGATTTTCGTACCAAACTCGCATGTTTTCACGGACAATTTTCGTGTATTTTTCGCGTTCCGCCGCGCCGAGCAGGATGTGGCAGATCGAGAGAATCTGTCCGGGACCGGGTACGAAAGTAGTGTGACGAAATTCGCCGAGCACTCCGCCAGGGGCTTTCGCGTCGTGGAGATATTCGAGCAGACTCATCCCCGTCGGCAGAAATTCCCGCCATTTTTCAGAAATGAATTTGTTGGCTTCCGCTAGAATGATGAACTCGCCGAAACGGCAGCCGGTGGCGCGTTCGATTTTCGATCGCGCATCGATGCGAATCGTTCGCCGCGGCGCGAAATTAATAATCGATTTTTTACCCGCATGGAAGGAGTGATAAACCTCATCGCTCACGATTATTGAATCGGTTTTTTCCGCAAAATCCGCGAGCCGTTGCAAACTTTCCTCATTTTTATTCAAACCTGTGGGGTTGTCAGGATCGACGAGAAAAATCACGCGCGGTTTCACATCGCCCAATTTTTCGAAAGCATCCGCATCGAATTGACCGGTATCGGGATTCACGCTCACACAAACTACATTCAGCCCGCGCGCCTCCATGATTCCCATGTAAGGAAAATAAACCGGCGAGGTAATCATCGCGGTGTCGCCTTTTTTCAATAATCCGCTTCCTTCTTCTCCGAAGGCTTTGAAAAACGTCCCAATCGCGTGGCTCGCTCCCGCAGTGAAAAGCAGGTCGGAGTACTTCACCGGAATTCCCAAATTTTTCGAATGATAATCTGCCACCACCACTCGCGCGATTAGTTCGCCGTACGGATCGTGGTAAGTGCCTCCGCTCACCGTCGAATATTTAAAAAGCTCGAAAAGCGCGTCGAACTTCCCCCATTCCAGTCCTTGATTTTTAGCAGCTTCGAGAATTTTCGTCAAAAACTCGTCGAAGTCCGCGAGCAGCTCCCCTGCCACTTTTTCGGAATAATTTTCCCGCGCGAATTTTTCCACCTCCGCGAGAATCTCGTTTTCAGAATTTTTGGAGCGATCTTTGAAATGAGTTTCAAAATTATTGAAAGCCGTGTCGAGATTCACAAGGAAAGAATAAAACCTCCGCGAACGAACATTCGGCGCGAAACCATAGCCCGGATCGCCACGACTCAAATCGAGAACTTTATCCACTCCCACTTTTTCGTGCGCGATTTTCGCGAGAAGGCGAAAAATCACGAATGGGTTGTCTTTGGAAAGGTCAAAGCCAAATTCATTGTCGGTGAGAGCCATTTGAGAAAAGTTAAAAAATTGAATTTATTTTAGCGAAGTGGGATAAAAAATAAAATCAAAAAGTTAAATTTTTTAGGAAGATAAAAACCCGCTGCTAATCGAATATTTTTCTGAACCATGATTCATCGGATTATTTGATTACCATGATTCTTTTCTTTTCATCCGTGCTGAATTTTTCAGCAGGTGCTTTCTTTGAATAACCCCTGCTCTGCTGTCCATTTCCATTTTTAAAATCTGGTGCTTCGCCTCTGCAAATCTCCGTCTCTGAAACTTTGTTTTGTTTTTCGTGCGAGTGCTTCGCCTTCCCTCTTTTGCTAAAGAGGGAAAAGACAGTTGTCTTTTTTTGCAAAAAATAAATTCTCCTTTTCGAGTGAGCGGAGCGAGCCGAAAAGAAAGCCCCTCTTTCTTGCCCTCCGTAGTTTGCCGCAGCGAACGAAGGATGGGTCAAAGAGGGGTTTGGGGAGATTTGAGACTTGAGTTTCAGCAGGCGGGTGTTAGCAAGACTCCACATTCCACTTTCCAATGTCCACCTTCCATTCGGTTTGGGGAGACCTGCCTGCCGGCAGGCAGATTTGAGAAAGCGGAAACTGACATTTCGAATCTCCACGATTTTATTCGTGAATGTTTCTTTAGCATCCAAAGCCGCCACTCAACTGATTACTGTAAAATCCCCCTCGTGAACATTGCCGTCGATCTTCGCGCGCTTTCAGGAGACAAAATTTCAGGGGTGAAAGTTTATCTCCTCGCGCTGCTTGAGGAAATTTTCCAACTTGATAAAAAAAACCGTTATTTCTTGTGGTGGAATTCTGCGACCGAGGATTTTCCGAAAAATCTGAAAATTCCGCGATCTCCCCGTTTCAAAAAAATTCACACGAAATTCAGCAACCGAACCCTCAACCTCCGTCTCATTCTGCAAAATTCTCCGCCACTCGATCGACTCATTCTCGATTCGGAAAAACGGCGGGAGCAGCTCGATCTTTTTTGGCTGCCCGATCCGCGTCCGGTCGCGCTCTCCGAAAATTGCCGACTCATCACGACCATTCACGATCTTTCGCCAACGCTGCATCCTGAATTTTTTTCCATGAAAACGAGGGTGTGGCATCGTTTTTTGAATCCGAAAAAAATCGCGCAAAAATCTGACAAAATTCTCGCAGTTTCGAATTCGACAAAAAACGATCTCGAAAAATTTTGGGAAATTCCGCGAGCCAAAATCACCGCCACTCCCCTCTCTGCTTCCGCGAAATTGAAGCGCGTGCAGATTCACGATATTCGCCGAACGAAAGTGGGAATCAATCTGCCGCCGAAATTCGTTCTCTCGCTCTCCACTCTCGAGCCGCGCAAAAATCTACAGACACTCATCCGCGCGTTCGCGGAATTTAAAAATGAGAGCAACTCGCCGGTCGAGCTTGTCCTCGCGGGAAGTTTTGACAGAAAGATTTTTGCAGATCCAAAAATTAACCCCCGAGATATCTCGGGGGTTAATTTTGAATGGCTGCATTTCCTCGGTTTCATCGAAGAAAAAGATAAATCCGCGCTCCTCTCTGCCGCGGAAGCGTTCTGTTTCCCTTCGATTTACGAGGGTTTCGGCATTCCCCCGCTCGAAGCGATGACATGCGGGGTTCCGGTTTTGGCTTCGAATATTTCCGCGCTTCGAGAGGTTTGCGGAGATGCTGCGAAGCTGCTTCCACCGAAAAATGTGGACGCGTGGAGAGTCGCGCTGCAAAAAATTCTTTCAGATGAAAAATTGCGCGAGGATTTGAGGCGGCGGGGCATCCGGCAGTCAAAAAAATTCTCATGGAAAAAAACCGCGGAGAAAACGATTGCTGCGTTTGAAAAATTGGATTTGCAAAAAAACTAATTTTTTTTAGAATGAGAGCATGAAGAAATCGTTTTTTTCCACTGCCAAAGTAAAGGCTGCCCG
>JBDRIC010000017.1:0-6755 GCA_043816245.1 Patescibacteria group bacterium | reverse complement strand
CGCGCCGTCATTTTCAAAAAGGGTGGGGTAATTTCCGCCGGAATCCGGCGCATCGCCGAAATCATAACTGGTAATCTCACCGTCAATCGTTCCCGCCGCCGCAATCACGATATCATCAATTCGATTCGTGCCTCCGCTTCCGAGTGCCGAATTGGCACCAACCGCTTCATTCGAAGTCATAATCCACTGCAAATAAACGGAAGATTTATTGTCGCATGCTGCCGGCAATGAGACATTCGACAGAGACCCCGTACCATCAATCGACCAACTATTATTAACATCTATTTTCCCACTTGGGATCGCAACATCCGTCCAAATTCCTCCCGCACCAATTTTATACCGAACTTTAAAATCTTTTGGTCCAGCATTCGATCCGAGTTGCTTTGAAGAAAGAGTCAAATCGGAGTAGCCCGCTGTCGTGAATTCAATCTGCCAGTACCTCGCTCCCGATCCACCGTCCCAACCAGTCACAACTGCCGCATTCGTGGTCGCGCTGCACTCACCGTTGAAAGCTAGTGCACCGGTCGCATTTGTCGAGATTGTTTTCGTTAAATTACCCTCAATACCGACATCTGCAATCGCATCGGCAGAGTCGTCCGGGAAATTCCACTCCACGATTGTGGTGGTGTCATTAGCCATCGCCACCGGCAACGTTCCAAAAGGAGAAAGCTGAATCAGCAACGCGAAAGCGGTCACGAAAGCTCCGACACGGCGGAGCGAAGACGAGAGAAAAGAAGGCATTTTGGAGGAGTTAAAAAAACAATTTTCGCAGAATTTTTTAGATTTCATTATCTCGTTGCCAGCGGTCGAAGTCAAAATCAATACCAAAAAATGTGAATAAAAAAATATTCGTTCAGCGATTTAGCAGGTAAAAATAGCTGTTTTGGCTTGCTGGATTTTTTTGGGGGATTGTTCGATAGATTGAGAATGTTTGAGCTGTGATTATTGTCTGAACTTTGATTCATCGGATTACTCTGATTTACTATGATTTACTCCTGCTGAAAAAAGCAGTAAGGTGAAAATTGGAATGAGTGGTAATTGACGGCACGTGGAAAATCATAGTTAATCCGTCAATCAGCGTAATCAGTGGTTCAGACAATTAGTTCGTGCAGAAAAGAAACAAGAGGTGAAAATTAGAATGAGGGGTAATTAACGGCACGTGGAAAATCATAGTTAATCCGTCAATCAGCGTAATCAGTGGTTCAGACAGTTAGCGTAATCAGCGGTTCAGACAAAAGGAATTTCAGCAGGCGGGTGGTTAGCAAACATCCAGAGTCAAATTTCCAATATCCAAAGTCCAACCCAACATAGCTTTCAATTTTATTGAAAATATGGTAAAATTAAAAGGAATTAAAAACAAAAATGTTCTTCCGAAATAAAAAAATCAGGATCCTTTTTATTTTGCTTTTTACAGTAGGGGGGAGTTTCGCGGCAATGCCGCCGACGAATGAGAAATCCGATACCACTCTTGCTCGCCTCAATTCCAAGTACGGACTGGTTTTTGCCGAACCGCTCGATGGGAAAATGGATTCGTCTTTGATAGCACTATTCAATTCGCATCAATTTTTGCGGGCAAGTTTAACTAATATTCTGAAACCGAAAAAAGAACTTATTCTAAAATTAAATGGCGAAAATCCCGCGTCCGCGGAACTGCAAAACGCGCTGATTTTAAATTTCAAAACGGACAGCGGCATCCAACAGATTATCGCCGATTATGAAAATTTGGATTTGGTGCAGTACGCGGAACCGAATTTTGATTTGATGTTGCCAGAAGATGAAGCCATCTCCGCCGCCGATTCAGAAAAAGAGGAGGCATCAAAAATAATGCCAGAAAATGAAGCAGGCGTTTTGGTCGCTGTCATCGACTCGGGAGTGGATGGCGCGCATCCAGATTTCGGGAATCGAGTCATTTCCGGCTGGAATTTTCTCGAGAACACATCGCAAGTAATCGATCAAAATGGACACGGCACCCACGTGGCGGGAATTATTTTGAGAAACTCCGCCGCGGCAAAAATAATGCCTCTCAAGATTTCCGATGGCGATATCGGCAAAATGCAGGAGTTGGTGCGAGCGATTAAATTCGCGGCAGACAACGGCGCGCAGATTATCAATCTAAGTCTAGGGCTGCAGTCAGAATCGAAAATTCTGCAAGAAGCCATCGATTATGCGGACAAAAAAAATGTGATCGTAGTCGCCGTCGCCGGCAATTATCGCAGCGGGGTGGAATATTACCCTGCTGCCTTGCCGAATGTCATTGCGGTTTCAGCCTTGAAAAAGAATGGCGAGAAACTTTTTTGGAGTAATTTTGGCGAGTGGGTGGATTTTTCGGCAGTGGCGCAAGATGTTTGGAGCGCCGCGCCGGATGGACAGCACGCTTACCGCACCGGAACTTCGCAAGCCGCGCCAATCGTTTCCGCCAAAATCGCCGACATTTTAAATGGTTCAAATGAAACACGCGATTTCCAGCAAGTGTACGATTATTTGGTCGAAAATTCCGAGCCGATTACCAGTCAGTATGAATTAGGACGGGAAATCTTCAAAGGTAAACAAACTACAAGAATTATTTTTAACCAAGAATAAAAAAGATTCTTGCCTGTCCTCCGACTTGTCCTCCGGAAGCTCGAAGGCGAAGGATGGGCTAAAAATTATTCCTATAGTTAAATAAAATTCCTGTAGTTCAATGCGCGTGAAAACCTGCCTGCCCTGTCTGCGTGCACCGCACAGGCAGGCGGCAGGCAGGTTTTCCTGACATGAAAAAGCCCGCGAGTTTAAAACCGACCCCCTGTCCTGTTGCGACAGGACATCCCCCTTGGCAGGGGGACAACGGCGACAACGTTTCTTTCCCTCTTTCGACCCGTCCTTCGCCTCTCGGCTTCCTCCTTCGCTCTGGCTACGGCGGACAAGACGGAGGGCAAGAAAGAGGGAAGGCGAAGCAGGGATTTTTAAATTGCAGGAGGAAATAGAGACGGAGATTTGAGTCGGGAAGGCGAAGCACTTGCACAAAAAACAAGAAGGTGGAGCAGAGACGGAGATTTGACGCGAGGCGAAGCAGGAACGAATACAGATGTGGTTCGAAGCCTCTCCGAGAGCTTCAAACCAACGCATCGCGTCGCGTGCTGAAAATTCAGAATGCGCAGACAGGAAAGAATCCTACTAATCCTAAAATCAAGCGAATCATGATTCAGACAATTTGAAAATTGAGACTTGAAAATTCTACTTGAAACCTCCCGCAGGTTCAATTTTGTAAATTGAACCCCTGTTTGCAAAATACGCTCACTACGAAATCCAACCCCCCGGGTTGATCTCCGCCTGCCATTAATTACCCCTCATTTCAATTTTCACCTCTCGTTTCTTTTCTGCACGAACTAATCATAGTAAATCAGGGTAATCCGATGAATCACAGTTCAGACAAATAGTGAAAGTGAGATGGAAAGGATGTACTGAAAAATTCAGAATGCGGGTAAAAGAATCTTTCCAAAACTACTTCATGAATTTCACCTTTTCCCGCAGCTTCTTCCACGCGCGGTAGTGTTTCTTGAAGATTTTCACAATTTCATTCAAATCTTTCGTGTAGTAGATGATTTTTTTGTCGTCTTCCGCGATGAAAGGAGTGTGACCATTCATTACTTGATCGTCAAAAAGGACTTTGTTTTCGTATCGAAAAATCGGTTTCCAAAAAGGATGCGCGAGGATCGGAAAATCCTGCTCGATTTTCCAACGCTGCTTTAGTTGTACAAACATCGCCGCTTCGAGATCGGTGCCGAAACCGCCGGGCGCGAGATAAATCCCGTGTGAAATTCTCACGAATTCTTCCAGGCGCGTGGAGAAATTTTGGAAATCTTTTACTACATCGAGATTTTTATTTTTCCCCATTTCCTCCGGTAAATTCACGCGAATCCCAAAATTCTCGCAATGGACTTTTCGGTGTTCCTTTTTCAGTTCCGCTTTCGCTTCCTCCAAACCCTCATTCGCGGCTAGCATCAATCCCCCACCGCCCCCGGTGATGATATCCACTTGCATCTCTTTTCCAAGTTTCTTCGCAAGATTTTCCACGAATTTGAAGTATTCAGAATTTGTTTCTTGCAACAATCCACTGCCAAAAATCGTGATTCGAAAACTCTCCAAAAATGAAAAAAGAAAACTGTCTCGCAAAAGTCTTTCGTAACGTCTGCGTGAATTCGAGAGAATCTCCTCAATTTCACGCGCTTTCTTTCGCGAAAGCACGATCGTTTTTGATTTTTTGATTTTTGCGAGAGTGGTGAGGCGGTAAGCAGACAATTTATTATCCCCCCAGATATCTGGGGGGTTAAATTATTAATTAAAAATTAATCCGATTAGTTAATTTTTTGTTTTTTTGAAATTCATCAATCGACCGGAATGCTTCCGCATACATGTTGGCATTCGATTCGTCGGTATAAAAAGCGATGTGCGGAGTGATGATCACTCCCGGCAGGTGAAGCAAGTCTCGATCCTCCCGCAAATTATTTTCATGCTCGATCACGTCGAGTGCCACGCGGGCGAATTTCTTTTTTCGAATCGCCGCCACGAGAGCGCGCGTGTCGATCAGTGCTCCGCGCGCGGTATTCACGAGTGTCACCCCATCCTTCATTTTTGCAATCGTTTTGGCATTAATGAGATGCCGCGTTTCCGGAAAAAGCGGGAGGTGGAGCGAAATGAAGTCAGATTTTCGAAGTAAATTATCGAGTGAGACGTAGCGGAAATTTTTGAGTTTTTTGAGTTCCAGATTTTTGTAAATGTCGAAGCCGAGCACTTTCATGAGAAATCCGTCGGAGGCAATCCGACAAACTTGGCTGCCGATTCGACCGGTGCCGATCACGCCGATGGTTTTGTTTTTCAATGCGATTCCCTTCAATCCGCACCACGAAAAATTTTCGTGAGTAGTGCGTTCCTCGCCCTCAAGAATATTCCGACAACTCGAGAGTAGGAGAGCGAAAACGTGTTCGGCAATCACATGGCTGCCGTATTCTGGAACGAAGCAGGTCGGAATTTTCCGTTCCGCCGCGAATTTCAAATCGATGTGGTCGTAGCCCGCGCTGCGGGTCACCACGAGTTTTAAATTTGGCAGCAGCACTAAAGCTTCGGCTGAAAAATCGGAGTGCACCATCCCGCAGATGATTTCCGCATCCGCGCATTTCTTCGCGAGCTTTTTCGAAAAAGGTTCGGTGAAACAAACCGCTTTGGGATATTTTTTCCGCACGTTTTTCGCATCGGATTTTTCTACTTCGAAAAAGTAAATTTTTGGTTGCATTTTTTAGAAAGTAAATTAACCCCCCAGATATCTGGGGGGTTAATCTACCGAAATTATTTTACTCATATTCGAGACATTTCCGAGTGCGTCGTAAATTCGGAGAACTACATCGTAGCTTCCCGGATTCTCGAAAATGTGGAAGGGCTTTTGCTCGTTGCTCGTGCCACCGTCGTTGAAAATCCACTCGAAACGCGAGATATTCCCGCTACTCGCGCTCGCGTCGAAAGAGACTTTGAGTGGAGCATTCCCGCTCACCCGCGAGACGGAAATTTTCGCATTTAGCGAGGGAGCGGCGACCACGATTTTCAAAACATCGAAATACTCGCTGCCGTCATCCGCGTGGAGAGTGAGCTTCACGAAATGCTCCCCGACCGTTTCGAAAATGTGGGAAGTCTGCGCGCGTTCGTGAATAAAAGTTTGCGACGCGTCCGCAGAAAAACTCCACTCGTACGAAACAATTTGTTTGCCGGCAGGCACGCGCGAGCCGGAAGCGTCGAAATCAACCGTGAGCGGGACTGTGCCCGCAAGTTCATTTGCGCCGAAATCGACCACCGCGAGTTCCTCCCCCACTGAAATATTCACCTCCGCGCGAGATTCATTCTCGTCGGAATCGGTAACGCGGAGAGTGGTTTTGAATTTCCCCTCGTCCCAAAATTTGTGCTCCACGATACTGCCCTCTTCGTCCCACAAACCGTCCCCATCGAAATCCCAGTCGTATTTCACGATGTTGTTATCTGCATCTTTCGATTCGCCTGCGTCGAATTTCACCACGAGCGGAGCGGAACCAACTACGGCTTTGTGTTGCCTATTGATCGCCGGATCAGTTTGAATAATCGCCTCCGGCGCGATGCTTTCGTCGCCCACCACGACTTCGATCATGTCGCGTTTTACTTGCCCGTTGAAAAAAGTAACCACGAGCTCGACCGGATAACTCCCCGGTTTTTCGAAGGTGAATTTATTGCGCTCCCCGCGGAGAGTTTCGAGACCGTCGCCGATTCTCCATTCATATGTATCAACCCGTGACGATTTCGAATTTGTTAATCCTACTTTTTTCTTTGCGATGAAACTTACCGTGAGCGGCGCGAAGCCCTTTTCCGGAATCGCTTCAATCCAAATATCCGCATCCGCAGACTCGGCCGGCGTATGGACAGTAATCGTTTTTTTAAAAGTTTTTTCTTCATGTGTTCCATCATCGTTGAAATCTGCCGAGGTGACGGTAAGACTCGCAGTATGTTCGCCAATCGTGTCGAAAGTCCACTCGGTTTTCCGATACGTGAATCCGTCGCGATCAGGACGACCGTCGGCATCGAGATCCCAGCTGTAATTGATGATTTCCGAACCGTTTGGATCGGCGATTGTATCCGCGTTGAATTTCACCGCGAGAGGCACATCACCGGATTCTCGATCGACTTCGATTTCACCGTAAATCTCCTGCTTTGAGATTGAGATAGTTTTTGAATACTCTTTCGTGATCATATCTCCTCCG
>JBDRIC010000016.1:0-9286 GCA_043816245.1 Patescibacteria group bacterium | reverse complement strand
CACTTTTTTGTCCGGCAATTTTCGAGAAAGCCACGCCGTTTTTTTCACCTGTTCATTTTAATACCAATTCGTAATAAAAAAGCTATTAATGCCGCGTAGCTTCGATGCTTAGCTTCGATGCTTAAAAGGTTAGACATTTAGAGATAAAATCAATTTATAAAAAGCGTAAACTGTAATGTTTATATTGCGAAGCGGTATAAATGCGATTGATTCATTTACAACCGGAGATGATTTAATTTCGATTCGCTCGAAGACAGTGAATGATCGACCACTCCGAGAATTTTCTACTTCGCTTCTCAAATCTCCGTCTCTGCTACTCCTCTTGTTTTTCATGCAAGTACTTCGCCGTTCAAATCTCCGTCTCTAAAAAACTATTTTGATAAAAAAACTCCTGCTTCGCCTTCCCTCTTTCTTGCCCTCCGTAGTTTGCCGCAGCGAACGAAGGCTGGGTCAAAGAGGGGTTGGGGAGATTTGGGGAGGTAGATTTTTATTTCGATCTTCAATCCCACCTTCATTTGTCTGAACCACTGAATCACACATGATGACACGTGAATTTCACATGAACACTGAATTTTCACCGAACAAAAGAAAAAGGAAACGTTGATCTGTACTTGAAAATAAAATCCAAATCTGGCAAAATAACTGTCGCCCAAGCAAGCAAGGCAATCGCTCTTTGAATTCTTCGGGATTTGGAGGGAGGAAAGTCCGAGCAGCACGTGCCAACGAGAGTAGCTAACGGCTACCGTCCGCGAGGATAGGGAAAGTGCCACAGAGACTACTCTAGCCGCGGAGCGACTACCCTGAGTGAAGCGCAGCAAAATCGAAGTGGCGGACATATCCCACCATTCGACTCGCAGCAAGCTACTCGCTCATGGTTGCCGCTTCGCGGCAAAAGGTGAAAAGTTGAGCGATGTTCGAATTCTGGAATCGAGCTACGCTCTTCGCTCCCGAGTAATCGGGATCGCGGTAAACCCTCTCGGCTGCAAGGTGGGATTGGCATTCGGAATCAGGCAGGCACAGCCTCCGATCTGCCCACCGCGAAGATAAATGATTGTCCACGACAGAACTCGGCTTACTGCTTACTTGGGCTTCATTAGTTTTCAATTGTCAGTTTGAAGTTGTAATAATTTTGCTTTTTTAAAAAGCCTACTCTAAAATCCCACTCCGCAATACCATGGTACAATTTCGAAATATTTAAATTTCCAAATGACTGTCAAAGTTCAGCGCAAACGAGATGAGAGTTCGGATCAGTTGCTCACCCGCTTCAATCGCAAATCCACGCGTTTTGTGAAGCAATCGCGCAACTCGCGCTTCCTCGCTGACCGAGTTTCTCCGTTGAAAAGGAGACGCGCGGCGGTGATTCGCGAAAAGCATCGCGCGGAAAATGAGCGGAAAAAATATTACGAGTAAATTGCGAATCTCTGAAATTCTCGATCGCTCCCCTCTCCCCTGCCTCGATGCGGAAGTTTTGCTGTCGCACATTTTAAACAAATCGAAGGAGTGGATTTTCACGCGTCCGAATGAAATAATTTCGGGAAAAAAATTGTCTGAGTTCCGCGCGCTTGAAAAAAAACGAGCGGCGGGAATTTCTGTCGCCGCACTCACGAATTCGAAAGAATTTTTTGGGCTCGACTTTTTCGTGAATTCCGCCGTCCTCGTCCCACGACCGGAAACCGAGCTGCTCGTCGCAGAGATTCTGAAATTACAACCGCGAAGTTTACTCGATGTCGGCTGCGGGAGCGGCTGCATCGCGATTGCGGTGAAAAAAAATCTGCCGAAATGCGAAGTTTCCGCGAGCGATGTTTCGGAAGCTGCTCTCGCAGTCGCGCGGAAAAATTCGAAAAAAAATAGAGCGGCGGTGAAATTTTTTTGCTCGGATTTGTTCGAAAAAATTCCGGCGCGGAAATTCGAAATCATCGCCGCGAACTTGCCGTACATTACCGAAAATTCGAGAGTAGTGGACGCGGGCGTAAAAAAATTCGAGCCGCGGCTCGCGCTTTTCGGCGGCACGGACGGTCTTGATTTGATTCGAAAGCTGCTCGCGCAAATTTCAAATCTCGTGAAAAGGCCAGATTTTGTTTTGCTTGAATTCGGCGGAGGGCGGCAGACGAGGAAATTACGAGAGGTCGCGAAAAAAATTTTCCCAAATGCGGAAATTGAAATTAAAAAAGATCTCGCGGGAATTTCGCGGGTGCTAAAAATTCGGATGAAATAGCTCCAGCCTTGAAATGAAAACAGGTTTGAAAAATTTCGAAAAAAGTTTGCGGGATAAAGAGGAGCGCGGAAGCTGGGTCTGCCTACGTTGTCCACCGATTCGCGATACTAAAGAAGCGCGAAAAAAATGGCAAGATTTCGCTCAAGATAAATTTGCCCGACTAGTGCAAATTGATAGAAGTTTGGGAGGAAATGACTTTTTATTAAAAATGAGAAATTTGGAAAGATTTTTTTTGGATGCCGTAATGGACTCCGAACATGCTATTCTTTTAGTTGGTGAATCGGTCGGCGGATTGCTGGCAAAAAAATTGGCGAGAGAAATGCTCAAGCAACGCAAAAAAATAGTTGGCGTAATCACATTGGGCACGGCTCATCAAAATATTTCGTGGAGTGAGCTTTCTGCCTTGCCAATGAGTAAAAGAATGGAAATGTGGCTTGGTCTGCGGATTTTGAAAAAACTACACCAAATCCCTGACACCATCGATTCTCCGTTAATTTCTGTCGGCGGAGAAGATGATCGGCGCGTCCCGGCACATCGCGCCCATCCTACTAAAAATTCCCCAAAAAATTGGCAGATAAATCAGCCGAACTCTTGTCATGCTGACTTGGTCGGTCAACCCGACCGTATCTTTCAACAAATAGGGCTATTGAATTAAACTGCTTCCATGATTGAAAAAGTAAAAAAACTTCTTGAGGAATTCGCGGGAATTGAGCAACAACTCGCCGCTCCGGAAAATATTGCAGACCAGAAAAAGTTCCGCGAGCTCTCGATTCGCCACGCGCAAATTTCGGAGGATATCGGCTTGCTGCGCGAGTATTCCGCCGCGTGGAAAAGTTTGGAAGCTGCGGAAGAGATTTTGACATCGGAGGAAAAAGAGATGCAGGAGATTGCCGAAATGCAGAAAAAAGAGGCTGAAACGAAGCTTTCCGAGCTCGAAGAGAAACTCAAAATTGCACTGCTGCCGAAAGATTTGAACGAAGGGAAGAATGTGATTATGGAAATTCGCGCGGGAACCGGCGGCGAGGAGGCGGCGCTTTTTGCAGCGGAGCTCGCGCGCGGCTATCTGAGATTTGCAGAGGCGGAGAAATTAAAAACGGAAATTCTTTCGAAATCAGAAGCGGATGCCGGCGGAATAAAGGAAATGATTTTCCGTGTCGAAGGAGTAAGTGCGTTCGCGAAATTTAAATTTGAAGCGGGCACGCATCGCGTTCAAAGAATTCCGGCGACAGAATCGAAAGGGCGCATCCATACTTCGGCGGTGACGGTGGCTGTGCTGCCGGAAGCAGAGGAGGTGGATATTGAAATCAAACCCGATGAAATCAGAATCGACACTTTTTGTTCAAGCGGTCCGGGCGGGCAGTCGGTAAACACGACTTATTCCGCCGTGCGAATTACTCATCTGCCGACCGGTACCGTCGTGAGTCAGCAGGATGAGAAATCACAAATTAAAAATAAAGCGAAAGCGATGCGGGTGCTCCGCTCACGGCTGTTCGCGCTGAAACAAGAAGAAGCGGTGCGTGAGCGAGGGGAGCTTCGCAGCGGGATGGTCGGCAGCGGCGACCGGAGTGAAAAAATTCGAACTTATAATTTCCCGCAAGATCGCGTGACCGACCACCGTATTTCGAAGAACTTTTCGAATCTTCCAAAAATTATGGAAGGAGATTTCGCGCCGATTGTGGAGGTGCTCCGCGAAGCAGAAATTGCCGAAAAAATCAAACAGAACTAGCAGCTGACAGTTTGCAGCGAGCAGTTTTTTGCTAAAATTAGTTGTATAAATTTTTTCTGCAAACTGCCCGTCCGCCGTAGCCTTGCCTTCCGGCAGGCAGGCAATGTCCAGCGAAGGCGGGCAAACTAAAATCTGCTAACTAACTTTCGTGAAGCACTTTTACAAATTAGTTTCGATTACAGTGGCTGTGTTGCTAAACATTGCAAATGCGAGCGCACTCACCGACCCCGAACCAAACCCATTCGCAGATCTCGCAGAAGGTGAAAAAGCTTTTGACGCGGAGGTAATCGAGGCAAGCGAGGAAATTTTGACGATCGAGAATACCGATGGCGAGCAGTTTTTCGGGGAGGATGGAAGCAATTTTTAAATACCGCGACGGAGCCGGTCCCGCCGCCGCGGAAGAATTTTTCACGGGAGACAAAGTTCGCGTGCTTGTGAATTCCGAAGAAGTGGTGCTCGCGGCGCAAAATGCGGAATTGCTGCTCTGCGACCAAAATTTTTACGGGTGGGCGCGAGATGCCGACGAGGAAAAATTCAATCTCGAAACGGTCGAGGGTGATTTTTACGAAGTTTTGATTGGAAAAACTACGCAATTCCGCGACGAGGATTCGAAAATTCTTTTCGGCTACTCTCCTCGCGAGGATGATGTCGTGAAAATTCACGGCGTGGTGAATACGAATGTGCGGAAAATTTTTACCGAAACTTTCGGCGCGTACATCTCGCTGCTCGCGGAAGATGCGCTCGCGCCTTTTCTGGCGGAAATTGAAGCGAAAAAAGCGGAAGTGGCTGCCGCACTCGCAGAGAAATTGGCGAAGCAAATCTTCAGCGACGTCCCGCCGGAAAATGAATTTTTCTTCGCGGTAAATTTCGTAGCAAACGAGGGAATCGTGAGCGGCTACGAGGACGGCAATTTCCAACCGGAAGGTGAAATCAACCGCGCGGAATTCACGAAAATTTTAGTAGGAGCAAAATTCGCGGAGGAAATAGAGCTGTTAACCCCCCAGATATCTGGGGAGTCCGAATCTACTGAAAGTTGCTTTCCTGATTTTGCGGCGAATGATTGGTTCGCAAAATTCGTCTGCTTTGCGCGGGCGAATGAAATTCTCGGCGGCTATCCCGATGGCAATTTCAAACCCGCGAATCCGGTGAATCTCGCGGAGGCAATCACGATTCTCGTAAAATCGTTTGGATTTTCAGTTGATGCGAATACAGAGGGAGAGTGGTTTGAGCCATTTCTCGAAAAAGCGGAGCAGCTGGAAATTCTACCGGAAGATTTTCCGGCAGCGGATGAAAATATCACACGCGGACAGATGAGCGAGCTCGTGATGCGCGCGCTGAAATATTCACGAGGAGAACTCGTGGATTATTTGGAGGGGCTGGGAGAAGGTGAGAGTGGAGAATAATAGCTGCTAAAATACTCGGGATGCACTCCCCTGCCAATGCCAAGCCTGCTAATTCTCTACCGCGTTCGCCCCGAACCGGACTGCTGCCAGCTGAAATTTTGGCAAACCGCCGGAAATTCGGAGTGAATGAATTGGAAGTGAAGAAACCAGAGAGTTTGTGGAAAAAATTTTTGCGGCAATTTGCGGACTTACTCGTGATTGTTTTGATTATCGCGAGTGTACTTTCCTTCTTTTTCGGCGAAACCGTGGACGCAGTGGTGATTCTCGCGATTGTTTTTGTTAATGCATTCATCGGCTTTTTTCGGGAATATAAAACAGAGCGGATGCTCGAAGCGCTGCAAAAATTAGTTGCTCCCACTGCGCGAGTGCTCCGCAGCGGCAAAGAGGAGGTGATTTCTGCGAACGAAGTAGTGGTGGGAGATATTCTCATTCTCGAAGAGGGAATGAAAGTTCCTGCAGATGCGATTCTGCTTGAAGCGAATGAATTAAAAATTGATGAGGCGATTCTCACCGGAGAATCGATTCCGGCGCGTAAATTTCTCGAATCGAAACAGCAGTCCGAACGAAAAGTTTTTTCGGGAACCACTATCATGAGCGGCAGCGGAAAAGCGATTTGCAGCGCGGTCGGGCGAGAAAGCGAATTTGGTAAAATTGCCAAACTCGCCACTCATACCCAAAAACCCGAATCCCCGCTCACAAAAGAAATGAAGAGCATCGGGATTTTCGTTGGAAAAATATCACTCGGAATTTCCGCAGTTCTTTTTGCGGTAGGATATTTTTTTCAAAATTACTCCCCCATTGAGTCGTTACTTTTCGCAGTCGCGGTCGCCGTTGCGGCAGTCCCGGAAGGACTACCAGTCACACTCACCACTGCACTCGCACTCGGAATGCAAAGGTTGGTCCGCAAACGCGCGTTGATTCGCGAGTTAAAATCTGTCGAAACTTTGGGCGGCACGACTGTAATTTGCAGCGATAAAACCGGCACGCTCACGCGGAATCAGATGAGCGTGTCACGCGGCTGGCTGGCAGAGACGGATGAGTTCCTCGTGAGTGGTGGTGGCTACAATCCACAAAAGGGAAAAGTCGAAATCGCAAAAACGAATCCCGCGGCCCGTTTACTTTTCTCGATCGCGGATTTTTGCAATGAAGCCGCACTCGTGGAACGCGGAAAAAATTGGAATATCGTAGGCGATCCCACGGAGGGTGCGCTCAAAGTGGCTGCGCGGAAATTTGGTTTGCCAATCTGTAAAACTAAACCAACTCAAGCTTTTCCTTTTGAAAGTGAGCGTAAGCGGATGAGCATCGTTTGTGATAGTAAAGTTTTCACGAAAGGCGCTCCCGAACAATTGCTCGCTATTTGCACACACTATCTTCATGGGAAAGTAATCCGCAAACTCGACACAAAAACACGTAAAAAAATTCTCAACCAAACGAATATTTTTGCTAATGATGCTTTGCGGGTGCTCGGTTTTGCATACCGCAATTTGAAAAAGAGGGAGCAGCCGACTGTAAAAACTGCAGAACAAAATTTGATTTTTGTCGGGCTGCTCGGAATGCACGATGCTCCTCGTCCCGAGGTCCGCGAAGCGGTGCAGCTTTGCCAACAAGCGGGAATCCGAATCACTATTGTGACGGGAGACAATGGACTCACTGCGGCGGCAATCGGTCGGGAAATTGGTATTGCTGACGAAGACACTCCTATTTTCACCGGAGATCAGCTGCGCAAAATGAGTCCCCGCAAACTCAAAAAAATTCTCCAGCAAAAACGAAATCTTATTTTTGCGCGCGTGCAGCCCGCAGATAAATTGCGAATTGTGGAAGCTTACAAAAAAATTCAAGAAGTGGTCGCAGTCACCGGCGACGGAGTGAATGATGCTCCCGCACTGAAGCGCGCGGATATCGGAGTAGCGATGGGTCGGACTGGATCGGACGTGGCGAAAGAAGCGGCGGATCTCGTGCTCACGGACGATTCTTTCGCGAGTGTCATCGCCGCAGTTGCGGAAGGTCGGAGGATTTATGCCAACATGCGTAAATTTATTCTTTACATTTTTTCCTCGAATATCGGTGAACTCGTGGTAATTTTCGCCGCGGTTTTGATCGCTTTTCCCGCTCCGCTCACCGCAGTTTTGATTTTGATGGTCGATCTCGGCACTGACTTGCTGCCCTCTCTCGCGCTCGGCGTTGATCCGCTCGAGCCGGCGGTGATGCAGCAGCCTCCGCGTAATCCCAAACGGAGGATCATGGAAAAGAATTTCATTCTGCACTTGCTGTGGGTCGGCGGGCTGATTGGAATCTTAGTTTTGATCGGCTACTTTTGGATTCTCTATAAAGATGGATGGAGCTGGGGTGAGACGCTCATTTTCGATTCTGAAATCCACCGTCGAGGAATGAGCTTCGCTTTTGCCACTCTCGTAATCGCGCAGCTTTTCAATTCTTTCAATTTCCGTTCCGAAACCACCTCTGTTTTTTCTCCCAAAATTCGCTCCAACCCACTGCTGTGGGGCGCCGTCGCAATTTCTGTTTTGCTCGCAGTCACGGTAGTGGAGCTGCCAGCCGCACAAAATGCGTTCCGTACAGCTTCCCTCTCGCTGCGCGAGTGGGGTATGATTGTCGCACTTTCTGCGAGTATTTTGTTTTTCGAAGAAATGAGAAAGCTGCTTCGCAGAATTTTTTAATTTTTGCAATTTTTAAACCTGCCAGCGGGCAGGCAAATCTTACATTCTAATTTTTAAAAATTTAGATTTAAAATTTATTTACAAAATTAAAAATTATAAAATTAAAAAATTGATTTATCCTTCTTCATCTCGCAAATTTAAATTTACTCTTTGGGGTTTTGCTCTCCTCGCAATCTTCCTTCTCTTTCGAATGTTCGGTGGTGAAAAAATCCTCCTCTCACAGTCAAAGTTAATTCGCGTGGACTGGCCGACTCACCTCGAATTTTGCGGAGAGGAAGTTCCGCTTGAGGATTTTTATATCCGCGAGGCGTGGGAGCGGGAATTTCTCATCGCGCTCGCTCGCGATTATCAAAACATTCTTTATTTAAAAAGGGCACCAAAATATTTTCCGCTGATTGAGAGCGAGCTGGAAAAACGCGGGTTGCCGGATGATTTGAAATTTCTAGCGGTGGCGGAGAGTGCACTTATCGAGAATGCTCGCAGCTCGGCAGGGGCGGAGGGAATTTGGCAATTCATCCCAGAAACCGCGCAGAGGTACGGTTTGCGGGTGGATGGGGAAATCGACGAGCGCAAAAATTTCGAGAAAGCGACTCCCGCCGCGCTCGATTATTTGGAATTTCTTCACGAAAAATTCGACTCGTGGACTCTCGCGGCAGCAGCTTACAACGCCGGTGAAAATGGAATCGCGCGGCGGCTCGACGAGCAAATGGTGGGAGATTATTACGATTTGTATTTGAATGAGGAAACTTCGCGCTATCTTTTTCGTATTCTCGCGATCAAAGAAATCATGAATTCTCCAAAAAAATATGGGTATAAAATCACGGAAAATGGATTTTTTGCGTGGCCGAATTTGGAGTTGAAAACGGTAGTCGGACCGATTGGAGATTTGGCTGCTTTTGCGCGAGAAAATTCAACAACTCTTCGCGCGCTGAAAGAGCTGAATCCGTGGATTGCAGGAGACGGGATTCCGAGCGGAAGTTTCCGGGTGAAGATACCACGCTGAAAATTGGATCAGGAGATTTTTGGTTTGAGAAAATAATTTAACCCCAAAGTTGCTCCACTCGAAGAGTGAAAGTATCAGGCAGGTCTGCTTCCCTCCTTCCAATTGACAAATTCCGGATTCGCTTTTTCAAATCTCCGTCTCTGCAAAGTTAACCCCCTAGATATCTAGGGGGTTAACGGTTTCGTGCAAGTGCTTCACCTTTGCAAATCTCCGTCTCTACTTTCTTCTTGCAATTTAAAAACTCCTGCTTCGCCTTCCCTCTTT
>JBDRIC010000015.1:0-4669 GCA_043816245.1 Patescibacteria group bacterium | reverse complement strand
GAAATTAAAAAGTTTTGCGAATCCCGCGAACGCGGGATGAAGCAAAAGAAGCCCCTCTTTCGGCGACAGCCCGCCGTAGTTCGCCACAGCGAACGAAGGCTGGGAAAAGAGGGGTTTGGGGAGATTTGAGAAAGCGGAAACAACATCTCGAACCTCCACGATTTTATTCGTGAATGTTTTTCCAGCATCCACTTTCCACCTTCCGCTCGGGGGGTTAGTTTCTAACAGTACAATTATAGAATCCGCCGTGACAGGACAGATATCTCAAATATTTTCTCAAACTAAAAATCCGTTGATCCCTTTTTATCCCACTAAGGATTTGCCAAACTTCGGTAAAAATTATCAAGGAAAGAATTTATTTGGTAAAATGGTGGAAACTCTCAAATAATTTTAATTTTGCTAGTTTAGAGTCTTAAATTTTAATTCATCATGCTACAACAATTTATCGAGAAATTGCGAGGAAAAGAAAACCTTTTGAAAGCTGAAGCTGCGGAAGCGATGAAGGTAATCATGAACGGAAAAGCCGACCACGATCAACTCGCTGAATATCTCGTGCTTCTCTCAGAAAAAGGGGAAACCGCGGATGAAATCGCTGGCAGCGCGGAAGTAATGCGCGAACATGCAGTGAAAATCATGCCCGACCGCGAACCGCTCGTGGATGTTTGTGGAACGGGCGGAGATCAAAGCGGCACTTTCAATATTTCAACAACCGTCGCATTCGTCGTGGCTGGCACGGGAGTGGCAGTGGCAAAACACGGCAATCGCTCGGTAAGTTCGAATTCGGGAAGCGCATGCGTTTTGACTGAGTTGGGAGTGGAGATTAATTTATCACCCGAAAAAGTCGAGCAATCAATCGAAGAGGTTGGAATCGGATTTATTTACGCTCCGAATTTCCATCCCGCGATGCGCCACGCAGCCCCCGTTCGACAGCAGTTGAGGCGGCGCACGATTTTCAATCTGCTCGGTCCTCTCACGAATCCGGCAGACGCGAAACATCAGCTTGTCGGAGTTTTTTCAGCGGAGCTCGTGACAAAAATCGCGGAGGTTTTGCGAAAAATGAGCACTACGCACGCAATCGTGGTACACGGCGACGGTCTCGATGAGCTCACGATCACCGGCGAAGAAAACACTGCTTTTGAGCTAAAAAATGGAGAAGTGCAATATCTTAAAATTGATCCCACCGCTCTCGGAATTCCCCTCGCGAGATTAGAAGAGCTCGCAGGAAAAGATGCGGCGTACAACGCCACGATCACGCGCGCGGTGCTCGATGGGATAGCGGGAGCGCCGCGGAATGTGGTGATTTTGAATGCGGCAGCGGCATTGAAAGTCGCGGATAAAGTTGACTCCATCGAAGCAGGAATTCAACTGGCGGAGAAATCAATCGACTCGGGAGCAGCGAAAAAGAAACTCGAAGAGTTGATCGATTTCACACAAAAAGCATAAAATTCGCATTTATTGTTTAATTAACTTTTTAAGAATGAGTGAAAATTCCAAAAAAGATGATTCAAAATTGGTTGCAGTAAGCGACGCGTGCATCGGCTGCGGAATTTGCGCGACAATCGCGCCAGAAGTTTTCGAAATGAATTCGACAACGGGAAAAAGTGAAGTGCGAGAAGGTACGGATTTTTCGGAAGAGAATTTGGAAAAAGCAAAAGCAGGAGCGGAGGCGTGTCCGGTGGGAGCGATTGCAGTTTCAAAAGAAGAATGATTTTAGAGTCTGCTAAAATCCGGCGGTGAAGTGCGACGAAATTTTAGCGAGTTTGAATTCCGCGCAGCAGGAAGCGGTGCGAACTGAGACAGGCGCGCTGCTCGTCGTCGCCGGAGCCGGCAGCGGTAAAACCCGCGCACTCACCCACCGCATCGCTTTTTTGATCGCGAATGGAATTTCACCACACCGAATTCTCGCGGTGACTTTTACGAATAAAGCCGCGGGAGAAATGAAATCGCGGATTCGAGAAATGCTCGGCGAAAAAATTTCGATGCCGACCGTCGGCACTTTTCATGCTGTCTGCGTGCAGATTTTGCGAAGAGAAATTCACCACATCGGACGAGAAAACAATTTTTTGATTTACGATGCCACCGACCAAAAACTTTTGATGCGGCGGATTTTCAAAGAACGGAAAATCGAGGAAAAAGAATTTAATCCGCGCGCCGTGCTCGCCGCGATTTCGAGCGCGAAATCGCGAATGATTCTGCCGGAAAAGTTTTTCGTAAACTCAAGTTTCGCGGAAAAAGTGGGCGAACTTTACCCGATTTACGAAAAAAAATTAGCCGAACTCGGCGCGCTCGATTTTGATGATTTGCTGGTGAAAGTGGTGGAGCTTTTTGAAAAACATTCTGAAATCCTCGAAAAATATCAGGAAAAGTGGCATTTTATTTCGGTAGATGAATATCAGGATACCAATTTCACGCAGGCCCGCATCACGAATTTGCTCGCGGAAAAATACCGGAATTTGTGCGTGATCGGCGATCCGGATCAATCGATTTACAGTTGGCGGGGAGCGGAAATTTCGAACATTCGCGATTTCAAAAAAAAATATCCGGAAGTAAAAATCGTAAAACTCGAACAAAATTATCGATCGACGCCGACGATTTTGGAGGCGGCGAATGCGGTGATTGCGAAAAATGGGAGGCGCGATGAGAAAAAACTTTGGAGTGAAAAAAAGGAGGGTGAGAAAATTTATTTGTTGGAATTGAACGACGAGCGCGATGAGGCGGAATTTATCGCCGCAGAAATCGAGCGGAAAATTCGAGAGACGAACCTTTTTTATCGCGACTGCGTGGTGCTTTATCGAACGAATGCGCAATCGCGCGTGATTGAAGAAGTTTTTCTGAAACACGGAATCCCCCATCGAATTATCGGCGGGGTGAAATTTTATGCGAGGAAAGAAATTAAAGATGTTTTAAGTTATTTGCGAATTATCCAAAACCCGCGCGACGACATCAGTTTGTTGCGCGTGCTGAATGTTCCCTCGCGAAAAATCGGGCTGCGGAGCGTCGAAGTTTTGCAAAATTTGGCAAACTCGTTAATCCCCCAGATATCTGGGGGATTAACCCCATCCCTTTGGGACGCGCTGAAAAATTGTGAGCGCACGGAAATTCCCGAGAGCAAACAGCTTGTTTTGAAGGATTTTGTTAAATTGGTGGAAAGTCTGCAAAAATTAAATCGGACTCAAACCGCTTCGCGAATTATCAAACATCTGCTCGCGCGAGTGAAGCTGAAAGAATGGTGGATGCGAGACGGCGAGGCGGAAGGCGAAGCGCGCACAGAAAATGTGATGGAACTAATTTCGGTCGCGGCGAAATACGACGCGCTCGAAGGCGGGATTTCGCTCGCAACTTTTCTCGAAGAGATCGCGCTCCTCACGGATGCCGATCAGATCGAGGAGAAAGAAAACTCGGTCCTTCTGATGAGCCTTCATGCCGCGAAGGGTTTGGAATTCCCGGTCGTTTTCATCGCAGGAATGGAACAAAATATTTTTCCGCATTCGCGGAGTCTGCTTGATGTGAAACAACTCGAAGAAGAGCGACGGCTTTTTTACGTCGGAATCACGCGCGCGATGGATCAACTCTTTCTTCTCCGCGCACGGTCGAGGATGTTTTTCGGGGAAACGCAGATGAACGCGCCATCAGAATTTTTGGATGACATTCCGCAGAATTTGCTTGCGGAAGAATCGCGGAGAGAGCTGAAGCGGCGGGGTTTCGGAGAAAAAATGTTGCCGGATGAAAATGTTTTTAGTCCCGCAGAATTTGCGGCGGGAGACCGAGTTCACCACCCGGTTTTTGGAGAAGGCGTAGTGGTGAATGTGACGGGAGGAGTAATCGATGTGCGCTTCCCAGAAGGTATGAAGAAGTTGGCGATTTCCATCGCGCCACTGCGGAAGATTGGGTGATTCTTATTTTCACGAATAAAAGCCCAAATTATGAATGAAAAAGTTCGAAATTTTCTCACTAAAAAAAGAGCTGATCCCTTTCGGCGGATTTGGGATAGATTTTTTTCAGCAAACGATTCAGATGAATCAAATAAAATTCAAAACTTTTCTGTTGAAATTCCGGACGATCCGATTCAACTACTTCGGAGCAGGCTTAGCGTATTAAATAATTCACACAAAAAAGGAGTCAATGTGAAAGAAAATTTGAGATGTTTTGAAGAGAAGTTGATTGAGTTTGAGCTGGAAGAAACAAGACCAGAAATGCGCGATGAGATTGAAAGCCTTTTACGCGACACGCGAAAGTCGTTGGCTGAAAAATA
This sequence comes from Patescibacteria group bacterium, assembly GCA_043816245.1. Classification (GTDB taxonomy): domain Bacteria; phylum Patescibacteriota; class Gracilibacteria; order JAHISY01; family JAHISY01; genus JAHISY01. The sequence goes on along the minus strand of JBDRIC010000015.1, from coordinate 417 downwards.
TGGTGATGGCTCGAAAGAATAAATCCAAATTTGCTAAAATGTCCCCTACCTGCTCGGGTGGCGGAATTGGTAGACGCGCACGCTTCAGGAGCGTGTGGGAGCAATCCCATGGAGGTTCGATTCCTCTCTCGAGCACCAGCCTTCGTCCCGTTGGAGCGGAGCTATGAAGGATCAACGGAAAAACAGTTTGTTTATCTCCAAATTCTCTCCACCCTAGAAAGAAAGTATCAGGCAGGTCTGCTATCTGCCTTCAATTTAATAAATCCCTGCTTCGTCTTTTCAAATCTCCGTCTCTGCAAAGTTAACCCCCTAGATATCTAGGGGGTTAACGGTTTCGTGCAAGTGCTTCACCTTTGCAAATCTCCGTCTCTACTTTCTTTCTGCAATTTAAAAACTCCTGCTTCGCCATCCCTCTTT
>JBDRIC010000014.1:0-4566 GCA_043816245.1 Patescibacteria group bacterium | reverse complement strand
GAGCAGATTATGAAAAGCAGTTCGATACTTACTTCTGTGATCCGTACTGCTCGTGGCAAAAAGGACTGGTAGAAAATACCAACAAATTATTACGACAGTATTTACCAAGAAACATCCCGTCTGAACTTCTCACTCAGGATTCTGTGGATGAAGTAGTAGTAAAATTAAACTCTCGACCGCGTAAAACACTTGGCTATTCTACTCCCGCTGTGGAGTTCAAAATTCGTTCGGTTTGATGCTTGAATCTACCCCCTCTTAATTTTAACAAAACTTTAACTTTTGCCTGTTAAAATAATTCCCCTTTTTAAATTCATGTTAAATCTTCTCAAAACCCATTTCGGCTACGATACTTTTTGGTCATTGCAGGAAGAAATTATTCAAAATGTCCTCGCCAAAAAAGACACTCTCGTGCTGATGCCAACTGGCGGCGGTAAGTCGCTCTGCTACCAACTGCCGGCGCTGAAATTCCCGAATTTAACAATCGTCGTTTCTCCGCTGATCGCGTTGATGAAAGATCAAGTCGACAGTTTGCAAGCAAATGGAGTTGGGGCAGCATTTATCAACTCGTCTCTCGCGGCGACGGAAATTCAACAAATTCAGAAGCGCAGCGAGAATGGTGAAATCAAATTACTTTATCTCGCTCCGGAACGGCTCGCGCTGCCGAACTTCCGCGAGTGGCTGAAAAAATTGAAGTTGAGCTTGATCGCAATCGATGAAGCCCACTGTATCTCGGAGTGGGGGCACGACTTCCGACCGGATTACCGGAATTTGCAACGGCTGCGCGCCGACTTCCCAGACGTGCCGACAATCGCGCTCACTGCGACCGCCACGCCAAAAGTGCAGACCGATATTCTCACGCAACTCGAGCTACGCGATGCTGAAATTTTTGTCAGTAGCTTCAACCGATCGAATCTGAATTACATCGTCCGACCGAAGCAGGAAGCTTTTGGGCAGCTGCTTGATTTATTGAAAAAAAATCGCGGCGAATCGGCAATCATTTACTGCTTCTCGCGGCGCGATACGGAAAAGCTCGCCGCCGATTTGCGCAAGCAAGGAATCGAGGCGCTGCCATACCACGCCGGATTGCCGGCGAAAACCCGCCACGCCACGCAAGAAAAATTCATCCGCGATGAAACGCCGGTGATCACAGCTACAATCGCTTTTGGAATGGGAATCGACAAGCCCAACATTCGCCTCGTCGTCCACTTCGATTTGCCGAAATCGATCGAGGGCTACTATCAAGAAACCGGTCGGGCCGGTCGCGACGGACTACCGGCGGAGTGTGTGCTTTTTTATTCTTTCGGAGATAAATTTAAGCAGGATTTTTTTATTCGAAAAATTGAGGATCCGCGAGAGCAGTCTCTCGCGCGAGAAAAATTGGATTCGGTAATCGACTTTTGTGAACTGGTAAGCTGCCGACGGAAATTTTTGCTCGAATATTTCGGCGAAAAATCTGCCGCTGAAAATTGCGGCAGTTGTGATACCTGCCTTACCGTTTCCGAGAAATTCGATGCTGCGGAAATCGCGCAAAAAATCCTGTCGTGCATCATTCGAACAGGCGAGCGATTCGGCAGCGCATACGTCACGGCAGTGCTCGTCGGCAGTCGCGATGCGAAAATTCGAGAGCGCAGGCACGATCGCTTATCGACTTTCGGAATCGTCTCGGACTTTTCGGCTGCCGATCTGCAGCAAATCGTCAGGCAGCTCATGGCAAAAAATTTGCTCGCAAAAACCGACGGAAATTATCCGACACTTTTCCTCACCGAACGCGGCAAACAATTTCTCGCTCGCCGCGAAAAACTGGAACTGCCGAAAACGAAATCGGCGGCGAAACTGCAGGCGGCGCGACGAACAGATATCCTCGATTTCGATGCGGAGCTTTTTGAAAAGTTGCGGGAGCTGCGGAAAAAGTTGGCTGATGAGCAAAATCTTCCGCCGTTCGTGATTTTTGGCGACCGCTCACTGCAAGAAATGGCGCATTGTTTCCCGCAAAGTTTAGCGAGTTTTGAAAAAATCAACGGTGTCGGTGCGCGAAAATTAGCAGCTTTGGGCGAACAATTCGTAAACACAATCCGCGAGTATGCCGCAGCGAAAAATCTTGCGGAGCGTCCCCTGTCGATGCGAGTAGAGCGGCATAGCAAACGGGCAAGTCGCGCAAGTTCGACTTATTTTCAAACAAAAGAGTTACTCGCTCAAAAACTTTCAATCGCGGAAATCGCGCAGCGGCGCGGGATGGCGGAGAGCACGATCGCAAGCCACCTCGAAAAACTCGCGGCCGAGGGAGAGAGCCTGAATCTCGAACACCTGCGACCGCCGACGGAAGAATTTACAGAAATCGCGGCGGCATTCCGCGAAACGGGAGAGGCGAGTCTCACCCCCGTTTTTGAAAAATTGAAGGAAAAATACAGCTATGAGCAACTGCGGATGGCGAGGTTGTTTTTACGAGAAGGTTAAAAGTGTTTAGGGTAGAAGTGGCGCGGATTGGGTGGGGCGCGAACCTGCTTCGTTTGCTCGAATAAAGTGGTAGGTTTTGTGAAACGATTCAGCTGTTTTTGAGCTAAAATCAAAGCAAAGTTAAATCCCCAAACCCATGTCGTTAAACCTTACTGATAACGAAAAACGCGACATCCTCAAGTTCATTGAGGCAAGTAAACCGCTCCCAGAAAAGTATCGGTTTTTGCTTTTTGACTCCGACCGAGAGGTTGAATTGCTTTGGAACGGAAAAACTGACGAGGTGGAAAATACAGTTTTGCCTTTTCAGGTGATTGAGCACATTGATGAGCCGAGGAGCGAGGAAAAAATTTCCACGCAAGGTTCTCTCTTTGACACTTCGGGCAGACAAATCAAAGGCTGGTCGAACAAACTGATTTGGGGAGACAATAAGCTGATTTTGTCTTCGCTCAAAAATGGTCCGCTTCGAAAACAAATTGAAGCGGAAGGCGGCTTGAAACTTATTTACATTGACCCGCCTTTTGATGTCGGCGCGGATTTTTCGATGAAAGTTGAAATCGGCGAGGAAAGTTTCACGAAAAAGCCGTCGGTAATTGAGGAAGTTGCCTTTCGTGATACTTGGGGAAAAGGAATGGATAGTTTTATCGCGATGATTTACGAACGGTTGAAATTGATGCACGGACTTTTGGTGGACGATGGGAGTATTTATGTACATTGTGATTGGCGAGTCAATAGCTACATGCGTTTGGTTTTGGATGAAGTTTTTGGAAAAGATAATTTTTTGAATCAAATAATTTGGCATTATCAAGCTGGAACAGCACCAATAAAAGGTTTTGCAAAAAAACATGACTATATAATTTCTTTTGCTAAAAATAAAAAAGCTGTAATTTTTAATCAGGTAAGACTGCTTGTAAAAAACGAAAGTATTTATCCGTTAATTGATGAAAATGGCAGAAAATATAGAATGTCTGGAAATAATAATGCTACGAGGTATTATGCAGATGAAGGGAGAAAAGCAGATGATGTTTGGACTTGGCTGGACAGAAAGGAAAATAATATCGGGCAAGTATTTAATGCGCTTCCCGAACATATTGCTTATCCAACTCAGAAACCAGAGTCATTACTTAGAAGAATAATAAAAGCCTCATCAAACGAAGGCGATCTTGTCGCTGATTTTTTCTGCGGTTCTGGCACGACTTTGGCAGTAGCTGAAAAATTGGGCAGAAAATGGATTGGCTCAGATTTGGGTCGGTTCTCCATTCACACCACTCGCAAAAGAATGATTGGCGTGCAACGAGAATTGAAAAAAGCAGGGAAGGATTTTCGCGCTTTTGAGATTTTGAATATCGGCAGATACGAACGAGAAAAGTTTTTAGGCGTGAATGAAGATTTGCGTGCCGAAGAAAAAAGAATCCAACGAGAGAGCAAAGAAAAAGAGTTCGTCAAACTTATTCTCTCTGCCTACAAAGCCGAGCCCGTGAATTCTTTCAATTCATTTGTCGGCAAAAAGCGAGACCGATTGGTCGCAGTCGGGCAAATCGACACGCCCGTGACGAATAGCTTTTTGGAAAGGATAATCGCCGAATGCAAAGAAAAGAAAATCACCAAAGCAGATGTTTTGGGTTTTGATTATGAAATGGGGATTGATTTTGAATCAGCCAAAAAACTCGGCATTGATGTTCAGTTCAAAGTTATTCCGCGCGAGGTTTTCGACAAAAAGGCAGTCGAGAAGGGGCAGGTGAAGTTTTATGATGTTGCCTACATCGAAGCCAAGCCGATTATTCGCGGACGAGGCAATGCCAAAGAAGTGGCGATTGAGCTGACTGACTTTTCGGTTTTTTACAACCAAGACAATGCTGGCGAGGTGGAGGAAAAATTAAAATCGGGCGGGAGCAAAATTGTGATTGAAAATGGACAAGTAATTAAAATTTCCAAGGACAAACAAACTGAAATTATTTCCAAAGAGGTTTTGACGAAAAAATGGACGGACTGGATTGATTACTGGTCGGTGGATTTTGATTTTGAAAGCAAGAAAGAAATTATCCGCGTGTTAAAAGAAAAACCTGTTCAGCAAAAACTGGATGGCTCATCAGAAGCAGAGCAAGCGCAGTTGAT
>JBDRIC010000013.1:0-2224 GCA_043816245.1 Patescibacteria group bacterium | reverse complement strand
TGAATGTGGTAGAAGCATTCGGATACATTGTGATGCCAGTACCAAATGTCTTTTTCTAAATTCACCATAGTCTGTTGGGTAAGCTTACTTCTATTCTGTTCATATCAGGTGCGCTGGCAATTCATCCCTGTGCCTTTCCCTACATTTCGCCTTCGTCCTGTTGGACTACGGCTTCATTCCGGTCAAGAGCAAAGGGAGTTCTTGCCAGTTCTTTAATTTATCCGAATTTCACCTTTTCCTCTCCCGACCCACTTGTAACTCGTGAGCACCTCGAGCGCGAAGGGACCACGAGCGTGGAGTTTTTGGGTTGAGATGCCGATTTCCGCGCCGAGCCCGAATTCTCCGCCATCGGAAAATTGCGTCGAAAGATTCGAATAAACGCACGCCGCATCTACTTCTTGGAGAAATTTTTCCGCCGCTTTTTTGTCTTCGGTGCAAATCACTTCGGTGTGGCGGAGAGAATATTTCGAAATGTGGGCAATCGCCTCGTCGAGACTTTTCACAACCTTCACGTTCAAATCGAGCGAGAGCCACTCGCGGTCGAATTCGGGAGAATCAAACCTAACCGTTAACCCCCCAGTTAACTGGGGGGTTAACTCGGAGGAATGAAGTTTCACTTTCTTTTCTTCCAACTTTGGGAGAAGTTTTTCAAGTAATTTCGGCGCGATTTTTTCGTGAACCAAAAGCGTGTCGAGCGCGTTGCAAATCGAAACTCGCCGCGTTTTCGAATTCACCACAATTTTTACCGCTTTCGCGAGATCCGCTTTCGCATCGACAAAAAGGTGAACGACACTCGCGCCGGTTTCGATTGTCGGGATGGTCGAATTCGCAGCCACGAAATCGATTAAACCTCTCCCTCCACGGGGAATGACAAGATCTATGAATTCTCGGGATTTCAGAAGTTCACCGACAATTTTCCGATCTTTCGAATCGATAAATTGGATTGCTTCCGCCGGAATTTTCGTTGATTGCAAACTCTCGCGAATGATCTTCACGATTGCGCGATTCGAATTCAACGCGTCCGAACTCCCGCGCAGCACGATTGCGTTCCCGCTTTTCAACGCGAGCGCGATTGCATCGACAGTCACGTTCGGTCGCGATTCGTAAATCATCGCGATCACGCCGAGCGGAACCGAAATTCTTTCGAGATGGAATTTCGCGCGTGGTTTTGCAGTCTCGAGAATGCGACCGACCGGATCAGGCAGCCGCGCAATTTTGCGCACCTCCGCCGCACTCGCGAAAATCCGTGGCGCGTCGAATTTCAGCCGATCCAATTTTTCACCCAAATTTTTTGCCTCTCCTAATTTCAAATCTTTCAAATTTGCGGCTTCAATTTTCTTCGCATTTTTTTCGAGCGCCGCCGCAATTTTTCGAAGCGCGGAATTTTTATCCGTCGTGGAAAGCGGCGCGACTTTCCGCGAAGCTGCGCGTGTTTTTTCGAGTTGTTTTTTGAGATTCATGGGTTCATTTTACCGAATACGACACTCATATGTTTAAAATGCAAAACCTCGTTGAGTTGATCTCGAGAAGATTCTTAAAAACTCATAAAATCCAAAACTTCCACAACTTGCTCTTTCTCATCTACGTCGACCAGTAATCTACCAATATCACCAACTCCAATTTCAAAAGCTCCATGCTCGAGACGGTAATATTTTTCTCTCAAATCTGGAGGAGTTCCTGCGAAAAACTGGAGAGCTTGCACGATGAAAAATCGTGCAGGATAAGGAAGTGCAGAGATTTTTTTCAACACGCTACCGAACTCAATTTCGAGTTTGCGAAACACCATAAAGTAAAAGTGGCTCTAGCTCCACTGCTTTTACTCGTACGGTTTTGCCGCAAACTTTTTCTTCTTCAAATCTTTTGCGGGCAGCTTTTACTTTGGCAGTGGAAAAAAACGATTTCTTCATGCTCTCATTCTAAAAAAAATTAGTTTTTTTGCAAATCCAATTTTTCAAACGCAGCAATCGTTTTCTCCGCGGTTTTTTCCCATGAGAATTTTTTTGACTGCCGGATGCCCCGCCGCCTCAAATCCTCGCGCAATTTCTCATCTGAAAGAATTTTCAGCAGCGCAACACGCCACGCGTCCACATTTTTCGGCGGAAGCAGTTTCGCAGCATCTCCGCAAACCTCTCGAAGCGCGGAAATATTCGAAGCCAAAACCGGAACCCCGCATGTCATCGCTTCGAGCGGGGGAATGCCGAAACCCTCGTAAATCGAAGGGAAA
>JBDRIC010000012.1:0-2216 GCA_043816245.1 Patescibacteria group bacterium | reverse complement strand
CTCACGCAATATTTTTCGATTTCCGCCGATTTTCCGGACGAGATTCTGCTGCCCCAAAAAATCGCGAACGCGGAGCTTCTCGAAAGTTGGCTGCAAACAAAAGCTGGCAAAAGGGTGAAGCTTCTTTTTCCCCAAAAAGGGGAGAAGGCGCAGCTGCTCGGTCTGGCGGAGAAAAATGCCGCCGCTTTTGCGGTTCAAAATAAGGCGAAATTCGAAAACGCGAGCGAAAAAACGATTGGCGCGGCAAACGAATTGGCGCGCGGTTTGAAAATTGACCGCGAGCTAAAACGTATCGAGGCGTACGACATTTCCCATTTTTCCGGCGACGCGACGGCCGGCGCCCTCGTCGTTTTTGAGCGCGGCGAACCAAAAAATTCGGATTATCGCCACTTCAAAATTCGTTCTCTCGAAAAAGGGGCGGTGGACGATTGTGCGAGTTTGGCGGAGATTTTGAGTCGGAGAATGGAATACCTCGTTCCGCAAAATTCGGCAATCAAAATCCGGAAAGCCTCAAAAAAACAGTTGCTCGAAATTGAAAAAATCCTTCACACGAAAATCGATCCGCAAAAGGAGGAGTGGTTCGCGGCATTCTGCGAATCGCGAGTCGCGGGAGGCTTCCGCCTCGTTTCTCACGGTCAAAAACGTTTCGCGATTGATGCGCTTTTCGGCGAAGACTTGACGGAAATTTTGTTGAAATTCGCGCTTCGAAAGAACGCCGGAAAGCTCTATTTTTGCGGCGACTCCGAAATTGCCGCACGACTGGGATTTCGCGAAATCAAAAAAATTCCCGAGTTTCTCCGCGGGCAAAAACGAGTATTTGTCGCGGAAAAAAGCGCGCGCGCGGACACCTCGTTCGCCGCCCGACCCGATCTCGTGCTACTCGATGGCGGTAAGGGGCAACTCTCCGCTGTTTTGAAAAATGTGAAATTTCCGAAAGGCGTGGCGGTTGTCGCGCTCGCGAAGAAAACAGAAGAACTCTTTAAAATGACGAACGGAAAATTCGAGAGAATTCTACTGCCACGCGACTCGCAGGCGCTCTACCTCGTTCAACGCGTCCGCGACGAGGCACACCGCTTCGCGAACTCGCTGCGCGAAAAGTTGCAAAATCCGACCAAAAAATAGCTAAACTAAGACGTGAAAATTTCTTCCCACCCGCACTCGCTCGGCTACCGAATTGGTTTTTGGGTGAGCATCTTCGTCGGCGCTTTGGTCGTTGCGCTTTTGGTAGATCATTTGTACGACATGAAAGGGATTTGTGGGGTCAGCCATTTTGACGCTTTTATGTACGGAGTTATTTTTTTACTCGTCGCTTCGATGTTTTTGGCGGGATGGGCGGTGAGGAAGATTCTCCAAAATCAAATTATCTTCAACCGCGAGCTCGAGAGCCGCAACCGCAAAATGCGCGAGTTGGCAATCACCGACGGGCTGACGAAAGTTTACAACCACCGTTTTTTCGAAAATAAGCTCAAAAGCGAGTGGCTGCGCATGCAGCGTTTTCACCACTCGCTCGCTTGCGTGATGCTCGACATCGACAATTTCAAGCCGATTAACGACAATTTCGGCCACCGTGGCGGGGATGCGGTGCTGCGGCGGGTGGCGGGTTTGCTGCGCGAGAATCTGCGCGAGGTCGACATCATCTCGCGCTACGGCGGTGAGGAGTTCACGATTATCCTCCTCGAAGAGCCCAACACCGTTCGCGGTTTGAAAAAAATTATGGAGAAGCTGCGTCGCGGAATCGAAAAAGAAAAATTTGATTTCGAAGGCCATAAAATTAAGATCACCGCGAGTTTGGGCGGGGCGCTCGCCCCCGATCCCAAAATCGATTCTCCCGAAAAACTTGTTCACTTCGCGGACAAAGCGATGTACCACGCCAAAACGCACGGCAAAAACGCGAGCTACGTTTTTGGCGAGGAAGAATGTTGCTAAAATCAAGCAATGCAAATCCGAAAGCTTGCCGCCGCGGATTTCCCGTTAATTGAAGATTTTCTCGCGCGGCAAGAATTTCTGCCGATTCAGCAAGCTCCTGTTTGGGGAGAATTCCAAAAGTCGCTCGGAAACGAGGTTTTCCGCGTGGGTGCGGTGGAGCGCGGAGTGTTGCTCGCGTACGCGCAAATTTTCGTGAAAAAACTGCCGCTCGGCTTCACAAAAATCGAGGCACCGCGCGCGCCGCTCGGCGATTCGCGTTTTTTTCCGGAAATTCTCGCCGTAATCGAAAA
>JBDRIC010000011.1:0-3543 GCA_043816245.1 Patescibacteria group bacterium | reverse complement strand
ACCCACGAAAGTTAACCCCCCAGCTAGCTGGGGGGTTAACTTCAACCCTGAGGGTTGGATTTCTCGCAGGTTCAATTTTGTAAATTGAACCCCTGTTTGAAAAATACTCTCACTACGAAATCCAACCCCCAGGGTTGATCTCCGCCTGCCGTTAATTACCCCTCATCCCAATTTTCCACTTCTTGTTTTTCCCCTCTTTTCTTTTAAAAAGAGGGAAGGCGAAGCAGGAGTTTGAAAAATTGAAGGATGGAAGCAGAGACGGAGATTTGAAAAGCGAAGCACTCGCACGAAAAACCGTTAACCCCCTAGATATCTAGGGGGTTAACTTCCTTCAGCACAGCCTGCGCCGCCGCGAGCCGCGCGATTGGAACGCGGAAAGGCGAGCAGCTCACGTAATCCATCCCGACGCGATGGCAAAATTCGACACTCGCCGGATCGCCGCCATGTTCTCCGCAGATTCCGCACTTCAATTTTTTGTGATCGGTGCGCCCTCGCTGAATCCCCATTTTGACCAGCTCGCCCACTCCCCGCTGATCGAGCGAAGCGAACGGATCGGCATCGAGAATCCCCTCTTCGATATATTTTGGAATGAATTTCGGCGCGTCATCACGGCTGAAACCGAAAGTGAGCTGGGTAAGATCGTTCGTGCCGAAGCTGAAAAACTCCGCTTTCCGCGCAATTTTCCGCGCCCGCACGCACGCCCGCGGAATTTCAATCATCGTCCCGACGGCATATTTCAGCCGCACTTTTGATTTCTCGATAATCGCGTTGCCCATCTTGCGAACAATTTTTGCGAGAATGAAAAACTCCTCCATCATCCCGATGAGTGGAATCATGATTTCGGGGATCACTTCAATTTTTTCTTTTTTCAGCCGAACCGCCGCCTCAAAAATCGCGCGCGATTGCATCTCGACAATTTCAGGATAATTCACCATCAATCGCGCGCCCCGCATTCCCATCATCGGATTTATTTCGTGGAGAAAAGCTATCCGCTCACGAAGTTTCTTTTCAGGAACTTTGAGATCCTTCGCGAGCAGCTTAATTTCTCGATCTTCTTGTGGAAGGAATTCGTGGAGTGGCGGATCGAGCAGGCGAATCGTTACCGGCAGACCCCGCATCGCGCGGAAGATTTTGTAAAAATCATCACGCTGATATGGGAGAAGTTTCGCGAGAGCTTTTTTGCGCTCTTCAACGGTCTCCGCGACAATCATCTCGCGCATCGCAAGAATCCGCTGCGGCTGAAAAAACATGTGTTCTGTCCGACAGAGTCCGATCCCCTCCGCGCCGAAACTGCGGGCGAACTCCGCGTCGTGGGGAGTATCTGCGTTCGTGCGAACTCGAAGTTTGCGGAATTTATCAGCCAACTTCATCAGCTGCGCGAAGTCTTTGTCGAGCTTCGGTTCCACGGTTTTAATTTTTCCGATAATCACCTCGCCCGTCCCCCCATCGAGCGTGATGATTTCACCCTCGCGGATTGTCTTACCATTCGTCACGAACTTTTTCTTTTTCAAATCGATTTCAATCATTTCCGCTCCGGCGATACAGCACTTTCCCATCCCGCGCGCGACGACTGCCGCGTGCGAAGTCATCCCGCCGCGAGCGGTGAGAATCCCGCGCGCCGCATTCATCCCATGGATGTCTTCCGGCGAAGTTTCCTTCCGCACGAGAATAACCTTTTTGCCGGCATTGCCCAATTTTTCCGCCTCGTTGGCGGTGAAAACCACCGCCCCGCATGCCGCGCCGGGCGATGCTGGCAGCCCTTTCGCGATGATAATTTTCTTCGCCGTCGGATCGAGGGTGGGATGCAAAAGTTGATCGAGCGAGTACGGATCGACGCGGAGTACCGCCTCTTTTTCAGAAATCATTTTTTCGCGAACAAGCTCGACGGCAATGCGAACCGCGGCCCGCGCCGTCCGCTTGCCGGTGCGAGTTTGCAGGAGAAAAAGTTTCCCGCGCTCAATAGTGAATTCGATATCCTGCATGTCGCGATAATGCTTTTCCAATTTTTTATAAATCTTTTCCAATTCCGCGTAAATTTTGGGATTCTGTTTTTTCAGTTTTGAAATCGGCTGCGGCGTGCGGATGCCGGCGACGACATCCTCGCCCTGCGCGTTCATCAGATATTCACCGAAAAACTTCCGCTCACCCGTCGCCGGATCGCGTGTGAATGCCACGCCTGTTCCGGAATCGTTGCCAAGATTGCCGAAAACCATCGCCTGCACATTCACCGCTGTGCCCTTCAAACCGGTGATTTTATTCATCTCGCGATAATAAACCGCGCGCGGATTATTCCAGCTGCGAAAAACCGCTTCGATCGAAAGCTTCAGCTGTTCATTCGGATTTTGCGGGAAGTCCTTTTTAATCGTGGCTCTTACCACTTTTTTAAAAATCCCGACGAGCTTTTTCAAATCCGCCGCGTCAAGATCGACATCGTTTTTGACTTTTTTGGAATGCTTCATTTTCTCCAATTCCGCCTCGAATTTCTCGTGCGAAACATCGAGCACGACCTCACCGAACATTTGAATGAAACGGCGGTACGCATCCCACGCGAATCTTTCGTTACCCGAAACTTCCGCCAAACCTTCGACGGAACGGTCATTCATTCCGAGATTGAGAACCGTATCCATCATCCCCGGCATCGAAACTGCCGCGCCACTTCGAACCGAAACGAGCAGCGGGTCGGCAGAGTCTCCCAACTTCTTTCCCATTTTTATTTCTAATTTTTTGAGGTGCGCTTCTATATTTTTCATCAAACTGGCAGGCAATTTTTTGGACTTCGCATATCCTGCGCACACCTCGGTGGTGATCGTGAATCCCGGCGGCACCGGAATTTTCAACCCGCTCATCTCCGCGAGATTCGCGCCTTTCCCTCCGAGCAGAGCTTTCATCGAAGCGTTACCTTCAGTGAAGTCGTAAACTTTTTTCATAAAATAAAAATTAAAAAGTAAAAACAAAAACTCCGCGAAAATCGGAAGCGGAGTAAATTTTTTGGATACATTTTTATAAAAGTAAATTGAGCGAAGCGAATCCAAACTTTATTACTTCTTACTTCTTACTTGATTCGAAGTGCGAAGATTTTAGCGAGACAAATCGATACGAGCAACTCGAAAAATTGAGTAAAATTTTAGTCCCTAAAATTCTCCAGCCTTAATTCAAAATACTGAAATGTTTTTTCAAATAAGCATCAATTTTCTTCAAAATTAGCGGATCAACTTTGCCGATAAAGTGAAAAAGTCTGCCTTTATCAAAAGAAGAGACTTGTGCTACTTTGATTAGAGAATCTAAAAAAAGACGATTTTTTGATTTTTTTTAATTGAAATATCATTTTGATTTTTATTTAAGCGTGGGGTTAATTCCCGTCCGCCACGGCGGATTCCATAATCGTGCTGATAGAAACTAACCCCGAACGGAAGGTGGCAAGTGGATGTTGGAATTTTGCTTACCAATCCACAGCTAACCTCAAATCTCGCTTGCTACTTCCGCTTCAAACCTGCCTGCCGGTCTTCGACTCCGAGGTCGCTCAGATTCGAGGAGCAGGCATGT
>JBDRIC010000010.1:0-7724 GCA_043816245.1 Patescibacteria group bacterium | reverse complement strand
CGCGGAGATGCCTCTCTTCGGTAAACGCGCGCAGAATGTAAATCGCATTCCACGCGAATAGGGAGAGAAACAAAGTGGGATTAAGAAAAGGGAGAAATTCAAACCACCACGCAAAATTTTTGGCGATGTAGGCGGGATGGCGAACGAAGCGGTACGGTCCGCGCGAAACGATTCCGCGATTCGTGAGATTGCTGGCTTTGAAACCGAGAGCCACCGTCGCCCACACGTAAATTCCAAAACAAACGAGCAGTAGAATTTTGAAAAGATCGAGCAGCCAACCATCCGTTAGCCATGCAGAATTTTTGAGAAGAGGGATGAAATTGTCAGCAGCGGAATTGAAGGGAGGGTAGCAAATCAACGCCACGACCCACCCCGAAACGAATGGATCGACCGAGCGAATCGTGTTGCGGAGAAAACGAAATTCAAAAGTGTAAGCGAATGCGAAAACCACGGTGTCGATAATAAAAATAAGGTGAAAAATAAGGTGGTAGCCTGATTCCCAAAAAAAGTTGGCGAAAGATTGGTGCGGGTCTGCTGATTTCCAGAAACCGAGAAAACTTTGAAAGTGGGAGAAAAAGAAATTCAACATCAGCGGGAGAAAGAAAAATTTCACGAGAAAAGAGAGCGCTGCCGTCCGCGCCGCAGCGCGAATTTCCGGAGAACGATTTTTGCGAAAAATAAAGTCGCGGAGAACCACAAGTTTGTCTTTCTGGTAATTTGCTTCGGTGGTGAAAAAACGAAAACGCAGAAAATAATACGGAATCCCGAAAATGAGATAGCCGAGAAAAAGAAACTTCAAAACTGCGAGCGTTTCTTCGCGCAGCAAATTCGAGTAATAAGAATGCAGCGAATAAATCGCGAAAAGCACCCCAAAAATCGCGAGATTGGTGAAATAATGAACGGCGGTTCTGCGAATAATTATCTGCATTAAGAGAATGGAGCGAACCAAATTTTAAATTCTTTAATTGTTAAACTTTTGTCCTTGCTCAATTTACAAACAGATAGCGTCAAGAATCAAAAGTGCGAGCTAAGAACTAACGACCAAGAACCTCGAATAATCAGAGATCTAGTTCTTTGTGCAGAATATCTGCGATGCTGTCGAACCCTGGCGGCGGATTGTTTTGGATTCGGGAGTCGTAACGCAGCACTACTGTCTCGTCGGCATTCGCATTATCAGCTGACTCCACCCCGTCAAGTTCATCATACGCGATTTCTTCGAAGCTCGATTCGCAGCCAGAAATCTTCCAATTTGACGAGCCGTACGAATCGAGCGCGGAAGTAAGATTGCCGCAACTGAAATACTCGCGGAGATAAGCCAAATCGTGCTCCACTGCCTCGCTCCAGCTGCAACTTACGAAGTCGCTGGTAATTTTCGAAGGACATCTCGGCTGACCGAAACGTGGCCAATTCGGATCAAGCGCGCCGCCGATTGTATTCCGCGAAAGGATCGTGCCCTCCCATAAAATTTGATTTTTGAAAATTTGGTACCAATTGGTTTCATGGCGATCTGTCGGTAAATTCCACCCTGAATCTGTCGATCTCACGCTACCTTCGAGATAATAAGCTCCGACAACATTCGTCGGTTTCGGATGCAGGAAGGCGTCTCCACCGAAAGAGGTTCCGCAAACATCGTTTTTGAGCAGAATCACTCCGAGACTGGCATCTGAATCCGGCGGGTAAATAATGTTGTCGGCAATCCGCAAATCCGCCCCGCGAATCACGAGCGTGATTGGGTACGGCGGAAGGATGAAGTCATCGCCGTCGGGATTATCGAGCGTGACTGAACCACCACTCGGCGGATCGAAGAAGATCACGTTGTCAATCGCACAGTCCGCGAGAAATTTCCACTCACCGTTAACCGTGTCATTGGAAGAATTCGAGCGATCGAGATATTGGAGGGAAAGATCGCGCGCATCGAGATCGGAAATCGTCACCCCATTGCCAGTCGCATCGCAACCGCAGAGATCGACGATATCGCTATTCGCGCAAGTAACCGGAAAGCAAACATTTTCCTCGTGAAAAGGCTGCAAAATCTGCTCGATGCGGGGATTCATGAGGCTGCGCGCTTCGGAATAAGCACTGTCCCCCAATTCTTCGGAATCCGCCACGCTATCGAGAACTTCGGAGCGAGTCGTGCCCGTGCCGCTGATCGGCGGAATGCGAGTGTCGAAGTAGCAGGTTTCGCCGAACTGATCCGTGTGGCTTGTACGAATATCATCGCAACCGATGAAACAGTCTTTGGTGCAGCCGGACTCATCATGCTCGCAACAATAATCCCAAATTTCAGGATGTTCGTGGATGTATGTCCCGGCTTGAACCTTGTAAAAAGATTTATATTGAGCAGGAATGTAAAGATTCGATCCAGTAATATCAAAGCTACTACTCGGCAAACAACTGGAAAAATCGGCGTCGCGGACATCATGACTCCAATTCGCCACGATTGGCTGGCTGGCTACTTTCACGCACACTTCAGCTGAGTTGAGACACGCCGACGGACTTCCAACAAGCGGAAGCTTTGTCTCTCCGCTGTCTATTTCGAAAGTCGGTACGCTCTCATTAGCATTCACGGAAGCCTCATCGCACGCGAAATTTAAATCGCAAGAATCGCCTCCGCTGTCCGGAGGACAACGACCACCGCTAGAAGAAGAGCTACTCCCGCTGGAAGAACCGGAAGAAGAGCTACTCCCGCTGGAAGAACCGGAAGAAGAGCTACTACTTGAACTGGTGGAAGACGAGCTACCATCGCCATCACCATCACCATCACCATCTCCATCACCATCACCATCACCATCTCCATCTCCATCACCATCACCATCACCATCACCATCACCATCTCCATCACCATCACCGTCACCATCACCGCCAATTATCTGGCAATCGGAATCACAAGTAGCGGTGTTGGGCGGTTCACATTCTTCCCATGATTGATTTATGATGCCGTCGCCGCAAAAAGGCTGAGTGATCTTTTTGCAATTGGCGTCGCAGGTAGCAGTATTGGGCAGTTCACATTCTTCGCCGGAATCGACATTACCATCGCCGCAAAATTTAAAATTAGTGGTCACACGATCTCTATGGGTGTCGTTTACACCATCTACATACTCCGTAAACATTTCCGAAATTACAGTTGAATTTTGAGTAGCGGCAGTAAGGGTAGGGAACGGCTTGTATTGAACAAAAGCGACCAGCGTTTCATCGGTCATTCTATAACCCCCATAACTCCATGTCTTACTAGGTGATGTGGAAGACACGCAATTACATTGACTACTAGTCAGAGCTGCATTCGGATTCCTACGATCGAAGCTGCCGCCGCAAGCGCAAAGACCCAGCCAGTCCAGTTCTGCTGTGCTACTAGGATTAAGACTGACAGTAACATCATACAAATATAAATAATCTCCGCTAATCCTGTAAAAAGTATGATAGTCCAAGCTATAATTTCCAGTTACGCTTGTGAGATATTCATCAAACGAACTACTACTATATGTGTCTAGTGCGAATACCGAACCGA
This sequence comes from Patescibacteria group bacterium, assembly GCA_043816245.1. Classification (GTDB taxonomy): domain Bacteria; phylum Patescibacteriota; class Gracilibacteria; order JAHISY01; family JAHISY01; genus JAHISY01. Next base: position 4,219 of record JBDRIC010000010.1, on the reverse strand, counting down.
CAGTGGACAACAGTAAAACTAGAAATAAAAATCCTAATTCGTTGACTCGACGGAAATTTTTCCAAATATGGGTAAACATAAAATTGTTTGGCAGGGATTAGGATGTCGGAGGCAGAGGAGCGATATTACTATCTTTTTCTGACTCTAGCAAATTTACCTTAATTCCTTCTTCGAGAAGTGTATTCTTGGATTCCGAGGCGACATTCGCAACTTGTAAATTAATCTCAAAAAAGCAATCTTTTGCATCTTTCATGCTGAAATTAATTTTGGTCTCGCCTTTTTTCTTGGCAATAATTTGATTGCCAGAAATTTGCGCCACTTCCTGGGCAGCGACCTGCACCACCCAAAGGTCTGGCTGAAATCCAACAATCTGTTTTTGCCCGCCTACTCCGAGTAAAATGTTATCTTCTATGCCTAATTCACATTTTTGATTTTTTGGAATTAAATTGGGTACATAAAAAATCGTAATAAAAGCCAAAATAGTGACTATTGCGATTATTCCTCCGAGGAATAGGTTGTGCCTTTTAATCATGCGTGGATTTTAGCTAGTTCGCTAAACCAACGCAAAGACATCATCCAAAGAGTGGCGGTGTATCGCTTGGAGGAGGAGGAGCAGCAGAACCCCCTTTGCCACCTCCTCCGCCTCCATGACCTGATACTTCACCATTACCTCCTCCGCCGCCGAAAAGATCTACTACTCGGCACCAGTTGATAAATGTGAGTTGAACCAGCCCCACCGGCACGGGGAAATGCTCGCCCGGCCTGTTGACAAATCCGAATTTGGAAAACAGCAGCGCCGCCACTTTTTCGGAAATCGGGACGCCGTCTTTTTCCGCCAGTTTGGCAAGAATTTTTTCCTCCTCCGCGCCAATTTTGAATTCTTTTTTGAGATCCTCCGGCGAGATATTTTCCATCAATTCAAAATCAAGCGCGATACCCGAAACTGCCAACCCCAGCCGCAAAACATGAGCCATCGGCGACGGTCCGAGAAAAAATGCTTTTACTTGGGCAGGCTCGAAATGATTGAGCATCACCGCATCCGGCGCGCCATGAACTCGCATGTCCACCCCTTCGGAAAATTTAAAATCCGCCGATTTTAATTTGTGGAGAGCTGTTTCTTCCAAGGTGGCTTCCTACGCCACTTTTTCCCACTCAAACAACCCTCCTCCTTTCACCCGCTGCCACTTAGCGCCCTCTTTAATTGTTTTTTCCGCTTTTTGTCGCTCCTCTTTTAAATATTCGAAAACCTCCGAAATAGTTTTGTCTTTAAATTTCGAATCCAGCACTTTCAATTTTTGTTGACCCCTCAGGGTCTTTTCAATTTTCTTATTTTTCGAATCATAGCCGTCCGCCACTTCTTTTTCTGTTTTGACTATTTCCGCAATCCCAAGAACTTCCAGCGCGTTCAAAACATCGAGGTCAAAATGATCGACGACGAGTTTCGGATCGCCGAGCTTCAAATCCAACACATTCACAAATTCGACATAGCCGAGATTGAGCCCCTTTTCCCCTTTCGCGAATTTGAGTGCCTCGCGGAGACTGACATTTTTAAATCCCGATTGCTCGGGATTGATTTCAAAATAGGCTTCTTTCTTTCTCACGCGCACCTTGATTTTAATAATTCCTGCCATTTCCAAAGCCTCTGCGAGAGGAAGCGGCAATTTTTCCAGCTCCAGCCTTTCCATTTTGGCATCCAAAATCGTCGCGTTTTTCTCATCATTTTCAAAATCCAAAATAGTGTGTCCCATCTCTTCATGCTCAATCCGATTAAGAATTATTTCGAGCGGTTTTTGAGGCGCAATACCTTCTTTTAAATCAACAATTTGCTGACCGATTATATAATTTGCGAGCGCGAACATCTTTTCATTTTTCGCGAACTCGCTTTTCAATTGCTCCAACTCCGCGTGTCTTTCCGCAGTTCTTTGCTCGATGTTTCGGATTTCTTTTTCGTTGTCGCCCTCTGCTTTTTTGAGATTTTTAATTTTCTGCTTTGCATTTGCATTTTCAGTTGCCAATTTTCGCGCGCGCGGCAATCTTTTGATAAAAACCGCAAGTTTGGCTGTCGAAACATTTTTTAAAAATTCTTTCGCCCCCTCGCCATTTTTGAAACCCAAAATTTCCGCGAGGGTCTCCGCCGTGTTTATTTCTCTGATTTTGTAATAATGGTCTGCATTTTTCAGTCTCTCGTTGTAAATCGGATTGCCGTCTTTATCATATTCAACCCCGTCATATTTGAAATTAGTGGATTTTTCAGAATAATCCTCCACCCCCTCGTTCCAAGCTGCCAAATTTTTAATTCCTTTAGCGGGGATAAGACCGAGAGAACGAATTGCGTTGAAAAGATAACCGGGTAAGTTCCACGGATTTTCCGGAGATAATTTCAACTTTGGATTAGTCTCGAAAGTGGATACCAAAGTTGTATTTGGAACAAAAGCCGGCGACTCTTCGACTGGCGATTTCTCTTTTTTCTCTTTCGGTAGCACAACTTCTTCAGTTTTCTCTTCCAATTGCAAAGCCACAAGGTTGCCCCCACACCCATTCTCCATTTGAGCCAAAGCAACTCCGTCTTTAATAAGAAGATTTTTAAGTTTGAAACCTCCGGTTAGTTGAGCCTCGATTTTACTCATCGCTGCCCCGATCAAAGTTTCAAATTGTTTGATTTGATATTTCTTCCCTCCGACCTCGACCACTCCACCCGCTGCTATTGTTAAATTTTGCCCTCCCGCTTCCATTTCTTTCGCCAGATCAGCTTTATTATCCTTCCCCTTAAATCTCTTTTTTATATCGTCTGGAAGAAAATCAACATATTGAACCATCCGCATTGAACTCCACAAAACCTCTCCTGTAGATTTGTTTTTCACTTTCATCCCACTCATCATCACTTCCAAAATTCGCGAAGCTTCTGTAGCTTCGATTTTTTTGCTGGCAACCTCACTTTTCAAAAAATCCTCGATTTTGTCGAAAGTATAAGTACGGAAAAGATTTCTCTTTTCTCTCTCTCCTCCTGTGAGCGTAACCTTTTTCAGTTTTACATTATCCAATTTTCTGTAATCATTTTTGAATTCATCAACTTTTTCATCGGCCTCTCTCAAAAGTTCAGCTAATTCTTCTTTCGAGATTTCCTCGCCGTTTTTCTTTTTATTTAATTCCGTAATTCTATCTTCAATTTCCCCTCTCCCGACATCTTTTTCGAGCGTGATAATTTTTAGTTTTGCTTCTTTCACGACTGCTACTGTCTCCTTACTCATCCTTTCCAAAATTGTCTTCTCTCTTTCAGAGAGCATACCCAAGTCTTTCACTTCTTTTTTTCTCCATTCTCCTGCTCGATCAATCTTTTTTAAATTCAAAGCCTTTTTTATTTTCTGCCAATCAACCCCCTCATCGGTTTTGCTCATCGCATTAACCAAATCCTGCCCTGTCGGCTTTTCGAGAAAAATCAACCTCTCCGGCTTCCCCGAGAGCTCGAACCGCGGATGCGTTTTGTGGTTTTTGTTTTGCATTTTTGTGAGAATTAAAACTAAATTTTAATTTTTAAATCTGTTCATTTTAGCAAATCTTTGACAAAAAATCAAGACCTTGTATGAACTGGATACATCGGTAACACTTTCGGATAATATTTTACCACCCATTCAAGCGGAGGCAGATACCCCAAACTTTGGTGCGGTCGTTCAAAGTTGTAGTGAATCAACCACTTGGTCATCCGTTGATTGAACTTTTTAATCGAGATGTGATTGTTTCCGAGAGCTACAAATTCTTCCTGAATCGTTCGATTAAATCGCTCTACCTGCGGTTTATCTTTCGGTTGTCGCACTCGCGCCCAGTAGAGATCTAGCTTTAATTCAGCTGCCGCCTTCAGAAACTCTCCGTGAAATTCCGAACCGTTATCTGGCACGACTGCAAACTTACCGCCAATTAATAGTTGCATCCGTTTCAGAAAGTCCGCCGCCGCTCGACTCGAATGAGAAGTGTAGGCTCGCGCAAAAGCCACTCGGCTCAACCGATCAATCGCAGTGAGAACATACACCTTCATTCCTTTCCAATAGAGCTCCACCGTATCTACCTCGCAAATCTTGAAAGGTTTTTTCTTCCCGTTGTAGTGGATCGATAGCTTCTTTTTAGATGGATTCTTCCTTTTCTTTTGAATTTGTTTATTCCTCTTGGCATCGTAGTAGAGATTGTATTTTTTAATCACAGACTCAAACTGGTAAGCCGAGATGAA
>JBDRIC010000009.1:0-4965 GCA_043816245.1 Patescibacteria group bacterium | reverse complement strand
ATACAGATGCCAAAGGAGATTTAGCTACTCCCATCCCTCCCGCAACAAGTCAAAATTCACAAGCTCAAAACAATGACGCTTTTACCCAAGATGCGGATAAGTCTCAATTCAAAAATGCGATAACCACTCTGAAAAATCGTGGTGTAGTTAATGGTTACGATGATGGAACTTTCAAGCCTTTCAATCCAATCAACCGCGCAGAGTTTATGAAGATTGTAATTGGAGCTTCAGGCAAGCAGCCACATGGAGATAGTTGTTTCAAAGATGTTCAAAAAGAGTGGTTCGCTGGTTATGTTTGCAAAGGGTGGTCAGATGGAATTGTAGGAGGTTACCCCGATGGTAGTTTTAAACCCGAGCAGCAAATCAATGTAGCCGAAGCACTCAAAATAACCCTCAAGGCATTTGGAATAGAAACTCGTGAAGCAAGCAGCGGTGAAGCTTGGCATGCCCCTTTTGTCCAATATGCTCAAAATGCTGGCTATTGGTTGAATACTTTTGATAGCAATAGCAAACAGCTAACCCGTGAAGATATGGCAGAGCTGGTTTATCGACTGATGCCTTCGGAATGAAAACAAGATGCCGTGATGCCTGAAGATAAATCGGTTAGATAAGATGTTAAATTTTTTTCGAGGAGGAAGGTTTTAAAATTTTAATCAATAAAATATGTCCGAAAAACCCAAAATACTTTCGTTGTTTGTTGGTAGAAAATCTAAGTCATATTGGCTTGGCAATTTTAATATTAAAGTAATAGCTGGTGAGATTTTTTATCATCCGTCGCAAAATCTAAGCGTGAAAAGAGGAGAGAATATTTCTGGACGAGGATTTATCTCAAAAGATACAGACAAAATTAAGATTGATCACTATTCTTTTCATCAAACTGGAGAAATGCATATAACAAAAAAGAAATCCAAGCGAGGAGACAAACACATTATGATTGAATCTTCTAAAAATAGAATTTCAATTATTGATACTGGTCAGCAACATCTTTTTACCGACTTTGTTAAAGATATAACCAAATTGCCAAACAGAGCGCGTCCGACAGGAGATGAAATCATTTTTGATATCAAAGATAATATATCAAAAGTTTTCTTACGAATTGATCTGCTTTCGGGAAGAAATCTTATTAAAAATGATTACAAAAGAATACCTGTGGAAGATAAAGAGGGAAGATTATTAGTTCTTGAGAGAAGAGCTCTTGGGGTAGAGTCAGGAAATCAAGATAAAGTGCTACACTTTTCTCTTTATGAAGATAAAAGAGAAATTTTAGATTTTGAAAGACGCATATTTAGTCCCTACTGTGAAAACAAAAGACGATCTTGGTGAGAAATAACCATCATCTGACAAAGATACAGGGAGCCTTAATTTCAAGTGCTCCCCTGCCTGTCCTCCATAGCTCGAAGAGCGAAGGTGGGATAAGGGGAGATGCCCGAAGGGCAGAGGGTTAGGGATTAGTAGCACAATTACGAATTTTTCAGCTCACCCTTTCTATCCACGCAATCAAGATAATCCGTTAATCATGAAAATCAAGATTCAGACAACCAACCGTTTTACAATCTCCCGCCACGATCTCTTCGCGAGAATCAGCCCAACATGCCCGTAAACCGGCAGCTCCGCATTTTCTTTCGCGCCTCGTAGCTTTATGAATTTTTTGGGGAAAACAATCTCGTCAAAATAAGAGTGCAACACTCGAATTTTACGATTTATTTTTAGATTTGAATTCAGTTTTCTGATCTCTTTTGAATACAGCGCGAGATATTTTTGATTTCGTCGCCTCTCCCAAAACGCCAAATTCCCAAAAAAACAACCATCTAGCGGCGAACCGAGCGTGATTACTTGCGAAACTTTCGCGACGGTTTTTTTGTTTCGAAGCGCCTTCAACGCGGTGATGCCCCCCATCGAATGCGCAATGATTTGCACTTTTTTTGCGGGAACCGCGAGGATTTGTTTTTCCAATCTCCGCGCAAGAATAGGGAGGGGCTCGGTGTTTTTCTTTTCGGACGCGAGGTAAACGGAGTAGCCGTTTTTTTCGAGAAACTTTTTCAGTGGCAGCAGACTTCTCCCGCTCGCGTAAATCCCGGCGACCAAAACGATCGGCGTTTTCCGCGATTTGATTGTTTGGAAATCGCTTTTTTTCAGTTTTGTGAAATATTCCAAATAAAAAAATCGAACGCGTTGCCGCCAGATTGCGAGGAATTTTTTCATAATTTGATTTTAGCAATAAGTGCTAAAATTAATGCGATGCAAAATTATAAATTTCCAATCATCGTGGAAGAAGATGCGAATGGTTTTTTCGCAAATTGCCCGAGTTTGCAGGGTTGCTACACCAGCGGAAAGACTTATGAGGAAGCAGTGAAAAATCTTGAAGACGCAATTCGTATTCATCTCGCAGACAGAAAAGAAGATGCTGATGATTTTTCCCGACCCCAAAAAATCAGTTTCACCACTTTAGAATTAGCCATTTAGAATGGGTTTGTTGCCTCGAATGACTGCGCGAGAAATTATTTCAATTGTGGAAAAACGAGGTTTTTCGCTCGCAAGACAAAGCGGCAGTCATAAAATTTATAAAAATAAACAAGGCAAAAGACTGACGATTCCGTTTCATCCTGGAAAAATTCTTCACCCAAAAGTTCTGAAAAATATTTTTAGAGATGCCGAAATTGAATTTCAGGATTTAAAAAAATAAAATTCATCGTTTCCATTTTATCGAGCAGCCCATTGATGGAATTTGCTCCTCGCGCGGGATTGTCTCTCCGACAAGAATTTTTTCGAGAGCCTCTTTCAATTCCTCCCGCGAAACTTTTTCCTCCTCCTGCCAGTCGTCGTCGAGCCGACCATGATACGCGAGCTTCCGGTTCGCATCGAAAACAAAAATATCGGGCGTGCAGACGGCGTGGTATTTCGTCGCAACTTCCTGCGACTCGTCGTGGAGGTATGGAAAATTAATTTCGACCTCCTTCATTTTTTCAAAAGAATCCTCGGGATAATCCGTGGAGTCATTCGAATTAATTCCGACAAAAGCTACTCCCCTCTCTCGAAAATCTTCCGCGAGTCGATTCAGCCGCGGCAAAACCGCTTTCACGTACGGACAGTGATTGCAGATAAAAATCACCGCGAGAATTTTCGCGTCCGCAAAATCCGCAAGCGAATAATTTTTACCATCCGCCGCGGGAAGATGGAAATCGGGAGCAGACGTGTTTTCGAGACCTTTGACGGATTCGGTAAGAGTCATGGGGGAAATTTTAAATTTAAAATTTTAAAACAAGATCGAATGAAAGAATTTTTAAAGTTTGAAACTTTTTAAAATTAAAGAATTAGAAAATTCAAAATTGTTTCGAAATTTAAAACTTAAAATTTGAAATTCAAGTTGTTATTCTAAAAATTTATGCAGCTTCTCCTTAATCCCCAGCCCCTCGTGTTTGATGCGCAGCGAAAGGTAGAGAATCGGGGTGTCAAGCAGCGCAACCACAATTTTAATAATCAGCGTGAAAGCCACCACTTCCCAAAAAGCTTCTGCGGGAACGAAACCGGCAAAAAATTTACTTTCCGAAAATGCAGGAATCGCGAGCAGCCCTGCCGCGGTGAAAAAAATCGAATCGCCGGTTTGCGAGAGAATGGTGGAAAGATTATTGCGCAGCCAGAGAAATTTTCCGTTGGTAGCTTTTTTGAGAAAATCGTAAATCCAAACATCGAAAGTCTGAAAAATGAGGTAACTCGCGAGCGAAGCAAAAACGATTCGGAAGGTGGGCGAAAAAATTGTTTGGAAAGCGGTCTGCGCGGAATCGAATTCATTCGGTGTGAAAGCAGTCGTAAGCGTGGAAACAATGAGCATGAAAACACCCGCGCCGAAACCCGCCCATACCGCTTTTTTCGCAATCCGCTTTCCGTAATGCTCATTCAAAAGATCAGTGGCAAGAAAAATCGAGCCGTACAAAATATTGCCGCCGGTCACCGCAAGTCCGAATAAATCAAATTGCTTCACCACAAAAACATTCATCAAACCCACCTCAAGCATAATCAACCCAAAAAGATACGCCCGCCCCAGCCGAAACGCAAGGAGGGTGGAGACAAGGGTGAAAATCAGAAGCGCGAAGAAAATTATTTCGTTGCTCATTTTTTTGATTTTACGATAAATTTGAAGAAGCGAGAAGTCCCGTTTTTTTTGAGAAGAAGAAATCTGAAATCTCCGCTAAAATCCCACGGTGAAATTAGATTCTGAAATCATCTCGATTCTCGCCAACACGATCGACATTTTCTTTCGCGCACTTTCTTTTTTAATCGTCGTGCGAATTCTTTTGAGCTGGCTGGCTCCGCACTCTCGCGGAGGAGTTGCCAATTTCGTGCTTTCCGTCACCGAACCGATTCTCGTTTTTTTCCGAAAACTACCGCTACGGATTGGGATGATTGACCTCTCTCCAATCGTGGCTTTGATCACAATTGATTTTGTGCGCGGACTTTTATTGAAGCTGCTTTTCGGAATTTAAAACCAATCTAGATATTTGGGAAATTAACAGTTTTCCGTGCAAGCGCTTGCCTCTTTTGTCTGAATCCTGATTCGCTTGATGAAAGGATTTTCTTGATTGCATGAAAGAAAAAACAGATTCAAAAAATTCAGAATGCGCAGGAAGAAAAAAATCAGGGCAATCTTCTAATCTGGAAAATCATGGTTCAAAACAAGAAAGCAAACGAGACTTAAATTTCAGTCCTGCTCTGCGAGGCACACTTCCATCCTCCAATATCCAACTTTTAATCGGGAATTTATTAAAACGGCAGAATTTTTTCAGGCAATTTACCGATCGAATAACGAATCGTTTTCACTGCTCCCCGTTTTCGGAGCGCGGGCAAAACCGCGGATTCCGCTAACCGCATTTCGGCTGCGAGCGAGGAAGAAATCACGGCGATTTGAAGCATCCCGTTTTTAATAAATTTCACCGCGAATTTTCCATCGAGCTGCGGCAATTCGGCGAG
>JBDRIC010000008.1:0-7356 GCA_043816245.1 Patescibacteria group bacterium | reverse complement strand
CGAAACCGCAGCGCAAGCTGCGATGACCGGGCACGTGCTGCTTTCCACTCTCCACACGAATTCTGCGGCAGAAGCAATCCCGCGACTGCTGAATCTCGGACTGAAACCGTTCGTGCTCGTTTCGAGCTTGAGTTTTGTGATAGCGCAAAGATTGGTGCGAAGACCGTGCGAGAAGTGCGCCAAAAAAATGAAACCCACCCCCGAACAACTGAGATTGATCGAGGAGCTTCTCGCGGAAGCGAAAAGTCTAAATTCAAAAATTCAGGTTAAATTACCTGAATTTTTGTGGGACACAAAGGGCTGCGGATTTTGCGGGCAGACCGGCTACCGCGGACAACTCGCGATTGCCGAGAGCTTTCGGATGGATGAAGAGCTGAAAGAATTGATCCTCAAAAATGCCTCCGTAGCCGAAATCACAAAACACGCTCGCGAAAAGCAAGGCATGATTTCTTTCGCGGAAGATGGAGTGCTGAAAGCTGCTGCCGGTCTCACCACCCTCGCGGAAATCGCGCGCGTGGCTGGAATCAGGTTGAATTTTTAATCCCGCGTACGCGGGACAAATCCGATGGAGCTTTTCAAAATTTTTCTCGCTCTCGCTCTCCTCGCGATTTTTTCGAATCCCACGTTCGCAGAGGAATTTGACCCGGTCGGTGATTTGTATTCGGAAGATGCGCTGCTGAATCTCAATCTGCCGGCGGATTTCGATGAGGAAAATGCGGCGGCGGAAGAATCCGCAACTCCCGTTTTTGAATTCCCTCCCGACGAAACTGAAACTTCGGCAACCGCACCCGCGAACGATATCGCAGAAATTGAAATCGGTAGCGGCGGGGCGATCGGAGATTATCCTCCGGAAGAATCTTCGCCAGTTAAGTCGCTCGCTCCGCAAACAAGCGTACCGCCGATTTTTTTTGAGGATGAGGAAAACATGAGTGCGCCCCAATTCGCTCCCGAGCAACAAGACATACTGTCTGAAATTTCATCGTTTTTTTACGATTCGCCTGCCACGACCGATCTCTCCTCCACCGGTCCGGAAGCGACTTTTTTAATCGCATTACTTTTGACTCTTCCGGCTGCTTGGATTTTCAAACGCAAATTTCTGAATGCTTAAAAACTTCCGACATCGCGCGCAAAATTTCATCGATCGGATGGCGAATAATCCGGCTGAAGCCAGCCGCGCGGTTTTCGTGAGCTTGTTGATCATCGGAATTTGTTCACTCTCGCTCGATCTCGGGAAACAAGTTTTCCCGGAATCTCTCGAAGCGCGGCTGCTCGATCCGCTCGATCGGGAAACTTACGAAACGGCTAAAATTTTGGACGATGAAAATAACCAGCTTCCCAAAAAGACTGCACTGATTGAAACCTGCGCGAAAGCAAGAGCAGATAACGATTACGAAACTTTTTTAGAAGATTTTGAAAGCAGTTTCGCGGGAATTCTGCCGGGCGCGGGCAATATATTGCTTGAACAACCCTCGACCGTAACCGATCAAAGGGAGAAGCTGGTTTTTGAGGTGATGAAAAAATATTCCAATTTGAAATTTTGTATTCCTGAGGATCAATTTAAACTTATTTATCTCGCGGATTACCGGAATGTGCTCGGCGATCTGAATTTCTACTTTCAGGTCCATTTGTATGAAAAAGATGATAAAAAAAAATTGGATGAAATAGATTCTGTTTTTATTAATGTAGCCGCAAAAGAATACATTCTCATAGAAAAAGATCTCATCAGCACGCAAAAATATGTGGGGGAAGTGATCGATCGCGCAATCGAATCGGCGATTAAGATGGATCAGCAAACTCAAAAGAAGCTAGTCAATTTGGTCGCCAGAACCAGCAACAAGCTAACTGCCGTCACGAATGCGGCAATCGCCACAAATACGGAGGCTGTCAACCAAGGAAACATCGTCTCTGCTTCCATAGCGGGAATACTTGATAATATCAGAAGCATTAATGCCGTCGAGAACATCTTCCCGGGTCCTATGTTACTAGGAGGAACTTGGACAACAACGCCTTTCGTGAAAACAATAAACATGTATCTCGGAATGGCGGCAGGAAATATGCCTTCTAAGTCGGGAGACATCGAGATCACGCAAGCCAACCTGCCTACTGTCCAAGAAATTAGTGAAAAAGTAGAAAAAACTCTTTCGTTGTTGTCGTTTGGATTACTTGACTTATTAGATATAGAAACGCAAGCGGAACTGCTTTTCGAAAGATTGGGACGAGAACTTGTGATGTATCTAGGAGCGACTCATGGGATTGATCCTTTCGTGCCAAGCCCATTCGAACAAGCGAGGTTAAGTATAATCGAAGAAAAAGTAAACGGAATAGGACTCAATCCTAACCAAACTTGTCCTGCAATCTACACCGAAGGAGCTAGCTGCTACGATTGGGAAGACACAAGCGACTAACAAAACTTACATTTAAATAAAAATAAAAAATGCCAAAAAAGAAAATCAGTCTCTTCGTCGCAATAAACCTATTGATTTACAGCTCACTACTAGGAGTCAGTGTTTTTTGGCAAGCGGATAAAACCCAAAATAAAGAATTGAAAGCAAACGTGCTTGACATTGTAAACCAAGAGCAGACCGTTTCGAAAAATGATTCTGTTTGGTTTTCCGATATAACTACAAAAAACACAACCGCTCCTGCCACGAATGAAGTAAAACCTGTTTTAGTGGCAGCAACAACCGCCGAGTGTGGCAACGGAATTGTGGACGGTAGTGATGAGTGTGATGACGGAAATGACAGTGAAGAAGATACATGTGACAACAACTGCGTGTTGACCTCTTGCGGTGATGACATTGTCCAAAGCCCAAACGGGCAAGGAGAATCTGAAACATGCGATTCTGATGTTGATGGCTGCGATGGCTGCCAAGCCATTTGCGGCGACGGAATAGTGATAGGAAAAGAGTGTGAGCCTCCCAATAGTGACACCTGCGATGCAAGCTGCCAATATAAGGGTTTATGTGATATCGAATTCCCCGAATATAAAGTCGACGAGGAGTTCCTTGATTATAGTTTTGATTATAATTTTGAAATTGATCTCCCTCCGGAATTAGCTGTTTTCCTCACCGATCCTGTTGCTTATTTCAAAAAAATGATACCGCCAAGCGAACCCAGTCCATTCATGGCTAAACTAACGGCAAAGATTAATTATATTTTAAAGCAAGTCGCGATGATAAAAGCGTATGCTTTATATATAGGGATGAAAATAGGGAAAGTGATGGCTTTTGTAGCTAAAACAATAAAGAAAATCGAGTTTCTTTTGGCAAGTGGCTTACCAATAGATATCGACAAAATTTTATCTGACTTAGGCGCAATGATGGGTGGCATGTGCGACGATGTAGATAGTATGACCGAAGCAGCAGAAAGCATGGAAGATGCGGCAAGCTGTAGTGCCGCTAGTGCTGTTTGCGAAAAAGACGAGACGATAGATTGTGCCTATATGAAGCTTGACAACTGGATTACTGAGGCGGTAGCAACTTGCAAAGATGATTGCAGCGACTGGGATGTGCATGCGTGTGGAGAAGTAGAAGTAGAAGGAGGAGGAGGAGGAGAAGAAGTAGTAGTAGAAGTTACCAATGGTGGTCCCATCGATAATCCCACCGCATCTAATGATACTAGTTCAGCAATAGCCACGCTGGACGAGGAACCCAAAAAAATCAATCCCCAAAATCTCCTTGCTGGCATATTGCAAATACCATCTCAAAAAAAACAAATCGCAGAAACCAAAACTTCGTGCTCAATTATGATGGCCTCTATTACTCCGAAGTTAATTGCTCTTACTTCAGAAGTGGCTTCTTCAACATCATCTTCTGCATCAGATGAGGAAATTGAAGCCCTGTTGGCTTTATTGGATGAAGTGTCGACATCTATGGAAAACATCCAAAGCACCGTCGATGATGCGGCTGCAGCTGCTGAAGAAGCAGGAGACACTATGACCCAACAAGCCGAAGATGATGCAGCTGCAGAAGAAGAAGCAAGTGAGGCCGCTGCCACTGAAGCTCAAGAGTCGGCAGACTCGACGGAGCTTACATCCGAGCAGCCCGTCGTTCCTATCGGTCTCAAAAACGCTGATAAAGATGGCAACATTATTTACGCGGACTTGCCAGATGTCATCCCAATCAGACCGATCAAAGGATCCGACATTGATGACGACGAATTTAAGCTGAAAGAGGATGAAGTCATCGTTCCTTCCTGGAACTATGGCGAGATTGATATTAATGATACGGATCCTGTTGATGTCGATATCATAAGTTACCCTACTAATTAAATTCAATCCTAAGCTTCGTGCCAGCCCACTCCCACATCACGCATCGCGCTAATCTTCATTCCGTGAATCGAGAAACCCGCCACCTCGCCGCCGTCGGCTACATTCCGCTTGTGAATTTTTTAATTTTTTACGCGCATCGCCGCGAGAGATTCATCGCGGAACACACGCTGAACGGGATTTTGCTTTCGATTTATTTTTTCCTCGCCTACTTTTTAATTCCGAATTTCGGGGCTTACCTCGCGCTGCTTTTCGCGGCAGGAGCTGTCGCCGGCTTCATTCATGCCTCCGCAGGAAAAAAATACAACCTCCCGCTCGTCGCGGATTTCGTAGAGTGGCTGGCAAAACAAGCTTCCAACCACAACTAATAAATAGCCTGATTAAAATTTAAAATTTCAAAACCCAAATGCCAATTTAAGATCAAAGCCAAAATACCAAATAATTTCATTTGAGCTTTGATGTTTGGATTTGATTTGTAATTTGGATTTTATAATTTGACATTACCATCAAGCATTCCTAAACTTCCCACACTTAATTTGGCTCTCTCGCCAAGTTTTGGAGGAAAGTGTAAAAAAGTTCAATTGATTTTTTAGTAAAAGTTTTTTGAGTTCAAAATCTTTCGACTTCGCCCCAAAGGGGACTTTTGGCAGGGTTTTTCCGGAAAACCTTTTTGAAAAATTGCGAAAAGAATTCGCGGAGAGATCAACCCCCGAAATATCGCGAGGGTTGACGCTTTCGGGTGCGGGAAATACTTCCGCCAAAAGTTTGCTCGTGAGTAAGCTTCTCGGTGACGCGGAGGATCTCGCAGTCTGGATAGTGAACGATGCCGGCGAGGCGAACGCACTTTTTTCACATCTTGCAGCATGGCAATCGCGGAGAATGAAACTTTTTACTTCCGAAAAGGACGATGAAAGCGAGCGGGAGCGGACTTTGCGGTTGATCCGCGAAGCTCTTGCATTGCGAGAAAAAAATGTGATTCTCCTCACGACTTTCCACGACGCGCAAACTTTATTACCCGATCTCGCGCAGCTCGAGAGGGAGAGTTTGGAAATTAAGGTCGGCGAGAAATTAAATCGCACCGAATTTTTCAATGATTTGATTTCGCGGGGATATGAAAATGTGGAGAGTGAGGACGAGCTCACGGCTGGAACTTACCGCGCGATGGGAAGTACGATTTCAATCTTTCCGCCGGATGCAGAGGGAATTTTTATGATTGATCTCGACGGAGAAGTGATCGAATCAATTTCGAGCTGTGAAATTGAAAAAGAGAAACTACAAACTCTCAAGCTTCTGCCGATCGACAGCGAATACGAAACTGTGGATCTCATCACCGCTCTGCCGGATAACACGACTTTGATCGCGGATGAAATCATCGGAGAAGAAAACGGAAATGGCGGCGAGGACTTTTTCGAGGAAAAACTGCCGCCGGTCAGCGAGTGGCTCGCCAAAAATCCGGCGATAAAAAAAATATTTTTCACGAGCTTCCCCGAAGAGGATGTGGAATTTATCCATCTTCGTTTTTTGAGTATTTTGAAATTCGTGACGCCGCGCGACCTCATCGATGATCTGCGAGCAAAAAAAGAGGGCGGCTGGAGCGTTTTGATTCTCACGAAGCAGCGCGCCGAACTCGTCGGCATTTTGGAGGAATATAATTTTGTTTTTGGCGAGGGAACGGATGTGAAAATCATGGAACTCGCGGAGGAGGATTTTTCGCCGCAGGCTTTTCAAAATCCGGAAATGAAAATCGCTGTGGTCACCGACCGCGAGATTTTCGGATTTCAGCGGAGCGGAAAAAGCGTGAGTGAGCAAAAAGTTTATCTCGATTTCATCACGAGCCTGCGGAATGGCGACTTCGTCGTCCACCTCGACCATGGAATCGGAATTTTTCGGGGAATTGAGCAGAAAACGGTGGATGAGATCACGCGCGAATATTTGCGGATCGACTACGCCGCCGGCGACAAACTTTTCGTGCCGATTGATCAAGCGGATAAAGTGAACCGTTTTATCGGAACGGGTGACGCGCCGCCGCGATTGACGAGATTGGGAAGCAGCGAATGGACGACCGTGCAAAAACGGGTGGCGGCAGAAACGAAGCAGGTGGCAAAAGAATTGTTGAATTTGTACGCTGCTCGCGCAGCGGCAGTCGGCATCAAATTTGGATTGGACGGCGGGAAGCAGGCGGAATTTGAAAAGAATTTTCCGTACGAAGAAACTCCCGGTCAGTTGCGCGCGATTCAGGACGTGAAGCAGGATATGGAAGCAGGAAAACCGATGGATCGGCTGGTGTGCGGTGATGTCGGTTTCGGCAAAACGGAGGTGGCCATGCGCGCGGCTTTCAAAGCGGCGATGAGCGGGAAGCAAGTTGCGTTCATCTCGCCGATTACAATTTTGACCGATCAGCATTTCAAAAGTTTTTCGAAGCGGCTTGAAGGTTTCGATGTGAGTTGTGAAATGTTGAGCCGATTCAAAACTCCCGCGCAACAGAAAAAGATTCTGGCGGGACTGGCGGATGGCAGCGTGCAAATCGTGATTGGCACGCACCGTTTATTGCAACCGGATGTGAAATTCAAAGATCTCGGTCTGGTAATCATCGACGAGGAGCAACGTTTCGGCGTGAAACAGAAAGAAAAATTAAAAGAGTTGCGGAAGCAAGTTGATATTTTGACAATGACTGCCACGCCGATTCCGCGGACGTTGAATATGGCTTTGAATAAATTGCGCGACATCACCACGATCAGTACTCCCCCGCCCGGTCGGCTGCCGATCGTCACGGAGGTGCGGCATTTTTCGTGGCATCTGATTCGGGAAGCGATTGAAAAAGAACGGCAACGCGGCGGACAAGTTTATTTCTTGCATAATCGCGTGGCAACAATCGAGGGCATCGCGGATAAATTGCGGAGCCTCGTGCCTGAAGCGAAATTCGTGGTAACTCACGGTCAGCTGAAAGCGGATGAACTCGAGAATCGGATTTTGGATTTCAAAAATGGAGAGTTCGACGTTCTTGTCTCGTCGGCAATCATCGAGAATGGAATTGACCTTCCGAACGCAAACACTCTCATCGTGAATGACGCGGAAAATTTCGGACTCGG
>JBDRIC010000007.1:0-9260 GCA_043816245.1 Patescibacteria group bacterium | reverse complement strand
TTTTCATCCTGACAATTTTAACACCCAAAGTTAACCCCCGAGATATCTCGGGGGTTAACTTTGGATTTTGTGATTTAGAAATTTTCTGCCAACTGCAAACTGTCAGCTGTCAGCTGAATTGCAATTTGGAATTTCTCATCCTCCCATAATTTGCTTTCACCACCTCTCAACATTAAAATTAAAAAAATGCTACCTAACCGCTTTAAAAATGGCTTCTCTCCACACAATTTCTGAGGAATTGCGACTCGGCACCGATTCGCAAACTTTTGTTCGGAGTTTTTCGTTTGCCCGCGAGGCAAGCGGAGAAATTCCGCGCGAGGAAATATTCACAATTGTAGAACTCGCGGATCGACCAAACGGCGGAGAAGATTTGATCCGAACACTTTTTCAAACGTTGCAGGAAATCTGCTTCGTCGGACAACAACAAGATTCATACGAGCGGTTTGAAACCGCGCTGAAAGAAGTGAATGCGGTGGTGGCGGAATTCCGCGAGAGTCTGCCGAATAAAAATCTTGGGAGGATGAATGCGGTAATCGGATTTTTGAGCGGGCGAGAGCTCCATATTACGCAGGCTGGAGAGGCGGAGGCTTATTTGATTCGGAAAGGCGCGCTCACGACCGTGACTGAAGGTTTGGGTGGAGACGGCGAAGCCGTGGACGCTTTCGTGAATATCGCGAGCGGCAAAACCGAAAACCGCGACAAGCTTTTGCTGGCAACAGAAAGATTGCTCCGCTACGCCACAAAAAACGAGCTCGTGAAAATTTTTTCCCCTCATAAAGAAATCACCGCCGGACTGGAAGAATTGGATGAAATCGTCGTACTGGAAGGAGCGCAAACAACCGGCGTGCTCGCACTCGATATCGTGACCGAAGCAGCAGCTTCCCGTGCTTCAGTTCAATTTGAAAATGAAGAACGAGGCAATCCGCTCGCGAAAATTACGCAACATGTAAATCGCGGCATCGGCTGGCTGCGCGAGAAATTGCCGGAGGGCACGCGATTGCCCGGCGGAGGCGAGCTGAAAGTTGATAAAAATTATGTGATCCTCGGCTTCCTTGTCGTGGCAATTTTGATTCTCCTTTCTGTTTCGTGGGGTCTCGGCGGGAAGCGGAGCAGCGTGAAACTAGAAGAGGTACGCGCGGCGCTGGAAAGCGTGCAGACGAATATTGATATGGCAAAGACGCGGAGAAATATCGGCGACAAGCCGCAAGCCTACGAGCTGCTGACGGAAGCGGAACAAACTGCCACTGATTTGGTAAAAAGCGGACTCGCAGTCGAAGAGGCAGACGTGAAAATTTTGGAGATCAGACAGCTGCGCGACGAGCTGGATAACATTCGAAGATACGCGAACCTCACCCCTCTCGCAGATTTGAGTGAAGCCGCTGCGGAAGTTTCGCTCGTGGGGATTGAAGATTTTCATGGCAGAAAGATTACTTTCGATGTTCACAATCTTTTTGATACCGCCCTCGATGTGATTTCCGGCACAACAGAGATCGATGCGGTGAGCACGGTTCGAGTCGGTCATTATTTCGATGATCGCGATGCAATCGTCTTTTTGACCGCTGACGATAAAGTAATTGAATGGCGCGATAGCGAGGCAGTGATCGCAGACACCGACAACGAGACTTGGAAATCGGCGGTGGACTTCGCATCGTATTCGAAATTCCTTTATCTCCTTGATCCGATAAATAATCAAATTTGGAAATACCAGCGGAACCGCGACAGCTACGGCGAGGCAGTTGATTACAACGAGAATGCGGACCTCACGAAAGCAGTTTCGATTGCGATTGACGGAGATATTTGGGTACTCGCGAATGACAACGACGGCGAAATGGCGAACGATATTTTGAGAATTCGCAAAGGCGAGCAGAAACCCCTCACAGTCTCCGATCTGCCTGCGGATGCATGGCAGCAGCCGGAGAAAATTTTCACGAACGACGCGTTGAAGTTTGTTTACGTTTTGGACGCAGCTGGCAAAAGAGTCCTCCGTTTTTACAAAGATCCGCCAGAGGCCGGCACGGACAGTCGCACGCTGATTTACAACATGCAGTATCTATTTGAAGATTTAAACGAAGTGCGCGATTTTTGGGTGGATCCGGCAGAGCAGAAACTTTTTGTAATCGACGCGCAAAAGATTTATGAGGTGACGATTTAGTTTGCTTTGAAAGAGGCGGCTGACTAATAAAGAATACGAGGACGAACTCCAAAGTTTTGCTGCTAAAATAAAGCCTGCTTTTGATGAAAAAACAATTCCTAGCTTTCGCGATTGCTCTCGGTGTGCTGATTCTTGCGATTTCCGCATGGGTTGTTTTTCGAGAACTACGCGAACAGGAAGTGCCTGTCGAATTGGTTGTCGAAACTGATTTACCGACAAAAACTCCGCGGAAGAAAAATTCCGAGGAACGACTGGAAGCGGGCGAAAAATTTCTCGCGGCGGATGAATTTAAAAAGGCAGCAGCGGAATTCACGGCAGCAGCGACCAGCGACCCGAGCGCGATCGAGCCACTGCTGCTTCTCGCAGAAGCGCAGATCCGACTGCGGGAATTCGAGAAAACGCGCGCGAATCTCGCGGCGGCGGAACAGCTCGATGCGACGCATCCCGATATTTTTATTTTGGAGGGAATAGTTTTGATTCGCGAAGAGAATTTTTTGGAGGCAGAAAAATCATTCGCGAAAACGGGTGAAGCGGGGGCATTTTGGCAGGGAGCAATGGCAGCTTTTTTCGATCGGACGGAAGAAGCCGAGAAGCTGCTCGCGGAGGCGGGAGATGCGCGCGCGCCGGAAATTTTGGATGCCTACGCGGAATACGAGAGCTTTCCCGATTCTCCGAAAACCCATCTCGACACTCTTCTCGCCCGCGCATTCGTGAAAATCAAAGAGTACGAACTCGCGCTCACAAAAATCGGTCCGGTGCTTGAAGACGATCCGGACTACCGCGACGCGTGGTTACTTACCGGCTACGCGCAATTCGCGCAGCAGAAATTCGAGCTCGCAAAGCAATCGTGGCAAGCCGCGTTCGCGCTCGATTCGGCGAAACCGGAAACTCAATATTTTCTCGGATTGGCGAATTTCGAGCTTGGAGAATTCGCGGAGGCAGAAAAATTCTTTTTGCTCGCGCGAGAAAATCGAATGCAGGCTGCCGATCTCGAAGAGAAGTTGGCGGAGACTTATTTCCAGCAGGGGAAATACCGCGCAGCTGCGGATTTGCTGGCGGAACAACTCGCAGAAAATCCGGAAGCTGCGCTGGAAAGCTTCATCACACCGATCTCGCTTTATCTCGAAAAAGTGGGAGATGGAAGAAATGCGTGGAATCTTGCGAACCTTGCGCAGCAGCGATTTCCAGAGGAGGCCTTCGCGCACAATCTCGCTGGCTGGGTTAGCCTTGCGAATGGTTATCTTCCGGAAGCAAAAAATTACCTCGAAGCGTCGATTCGTCTGAATCCGCAACTGCCGTGGCCGTATTTCAATCTTGGTCGTTATTTCGAAAAAACCGGAAACCGAACTTCCGCAATTGCGGCGTACCATGAGGCGTGGAAGCTCGACGAATCCGGAGCAGCCGGAGCAGTCGGCACGCTCGCGGCGCAGAATTACAATCGGTTGCTGGACGAGATTAATCCTCCCGAAACAAAATCTAACCTCACTGAAAATGAGTAAACTTATCCGCAATCGCGATTTTCTTTCGAACCGAGGCGGCAAACTTTTTGTTGAAAATGTTTCCGCAGAGGTTCTCGCGCAAAAATTCGGAACTCCGGTTTACGTGTACTCCGAATCGAGAATTCGCGAAAACGCGCGACGAGTGAAATCCGCACTGGCTTTTACCCCCGAGATATCTCAGGGGTTAACCCGCTCTGAACTTTTTTACGCAGTGAAAGCCAACAACAACCTTTCGATTCTTTCAATTTTACGAGATGAGGGATTGGGAGCGGATGCCGCCGGACCGGCGGAAATCGAACTCGCGCAACGAGCGGGATTTCCGAAAAATAAAATTTTGTATTCCGGCGTCTTTCATTCTGATGAGGAGTTGAAATTCGGCTTGAAGTCCGGCGTAGCGGTGAATGTCGATTCGCTCTCCGCCGCGAAACGGTTGCTGAAATTCGGGAAACCGCCGCTTTTTTCGATGCGAGTGAATCCGGGAATCACGGGAGGTAAAATCCGAGGACTAATTTTCGCGGGCAGCGACGCAAAATTCGGAGAGAGCGTGGCGAATGTTTTACAAGGCTATCGACTTGCAAAAAAGGCAGGAGTAAAAAAATTCGGACTCCACATGATGACTGGCAGCTGTATCCTCGATGAAAATTATTTCGCAGCGGCAGCCGAAAAATTACTCACGATCGCGGGTGTAATTCGGAAAAAAGCCGGTATCAAATTCGAATTCATCGACATCGGCGGGGGACTCGGCATCCCGTATCGAACGAATGAAAAAATTCTCGATGTAGAAAAATCTGTGAAATTGACTGCGAAAGTTTTTGCAGCAGGCGTCGCGAAATTTGATTTGGGAAATCCGAAACTACTGCTTGAACCTGGTCGTTTTCTCGTCGGCGACGCGGGCGTGCTACTTACGAGAATTCAGACAATCAAGCCAAATCAAAAGACTTTCGTCGGGGTGGACGCCGGAATGCAAACTTTGCTGCGACCAGCACTTTACGACGCGTGGCATGAAATTTTACTCGCGGGAAATTTAAACGCGAAGGCTGCGAAAAAAGTTTCGGTTGTCGGTCAGATTTGCGAAAACACCGATCAGCTCGCGCGCGATCGATTGCTGCCGAAACTGGCGGAAGGCGATTTGCTGGCGATTCTCGATACCGGCGCGTACGGTTTCGGGATGAGTTCGAATTACAATACTCGCGCTCGTCCGGCAGAAGTTTTGGTGAGCGAAGGGAAGGCAGAGATAATCCGCGAGCGCGAAGGTTCGAATGAAATTATCGGGAGACAGAGGATTCCTAACCGGCTAAAAAAATGAAAAAAATCCTTCTTAAACTTTCCGGCGAATCTCTCGGAAAAAACGGAATTGATTCGAAAATGCTCGAACGAGTCGCGCGCGAAATCGCGGTGGTGGCGAAAAATGAAATCGCGCTCGCCATCGTGATCGGCGGCGGAAATATTTGGCGGTGGCGCGACAACTCATACCTCGCCTCCCTCCCCCGCGTGGAATCGGATTTTTTGGGAATGCTCGCTACTGTTTTCAACGCGGTCACTCTCGCCGCCGCGTTGCGGAAATTGAAAATCAATGTGAAAGTTTTTTCGGCGGTAGCCGCCCCCGTCGAGCTCGCGGAAAAATATTCGCCGACAGCCGCGCGGAAATTTTTGGAAAAAAGCGGGATGATAATTCTCGCTGGCGGAACGGGAAAGCCGTTCGTGACGACTGATTCGGGAGCGGCGCTGCGCGCGGCAGAATTGAAATGTGATCTCGTGGTGAAAGCGACGAATGTCGATGGAGTTTTTGATAAAGATCCGCGAAAATCGAGAACTGCAAAACTTTTGGAAGAAGTGGATTACAAAACTGCGATCCGCAAAAAGTTGGGCGTGATGGATTTGCAGGCTTTTCGGATTCTCGCAAAAAGTGGAATCCCCACCCGCGTTTTCAATTTCAAAAAAAAGGGATTGCTAAAAAAAGCGGTGGAAGGTAAAAATGTGGGTAGCTTGGTTAAATAAATTTTAAGTTTTAAAACGATTTTTAATTCTCTAATTCTTTAATTTTAAAAAATCACGAAATAATTTTTTTAGGGGTTTCAAAATTTATGAATTCAAACATTTAATATTGTTTTAAAATTTAAAATTCTAAATTTAAAATTTTTCATGAGTATCTCTGAACTTCTCGAATCTGCAGATTCACAACTCGCGAAAACTGTCGAGCATTTCCGCAATGAACTCGCCGGTTTACAAATCGGACGAGCAAGCGCGAGCCTCGTAGAAAATCTGAGTGTTGAAATTTACGGAGCGCAGCAACCTCTGAGGAATGTCGCTAATATTTCGGTTCCAGATCCGAAAACGCTTTTCATCGAACCGTGGGACAAATCGAATCTCGCTGCAATCGAAAAAGCGATTCGCGATTCGCGTCTCGGTTTGAACCCGAATAACGATGGCGTGCGGATTGTTTTGAATATTCCTCCGCTCACCGAGGAGCGGCGGCGGGAGCTTGCGAAATTGGTTGGCGAATTTGCGGAGAATGCGCGAATTTCGGTGCGGCGAATACGGGAAGATTTCCGAAAAAAGGCGAAAGCTGCCAGCGAGGCGGAAGAGATCGGAGAGGATGAAGAGAAACTTTTCGGAAAAAAATTACAGGAAAAAGTGGATGTCGTAAACGCGGAAATCGAAAAACATGCGAAGCAGAAGGAGAAGGAAATGATGCAAGTTTGAAGTCGAAGTTCGCGAAGACGGGTAAAGGCGGGTAAAATGCGCGCATGCTTTTTACTTCAATCGTTGCTTTTATCGTAATTTTTTCGCTTCTAATTTTGGTGCACGAATGGGGTCACTTTATTTCTGCGCGGATTTTCGGAGTGAAGGTAGATGAATTCGGACTCGGCTTGCCTCCGCAGGCAAAGCGGCTTTTCCGCGATCGGAAGAAAACCGAATACACGCTCAACTGGCTGCCGCTCGGCGGTTTCGTGCGGATGAAAGGTGAGGATGCCCACTCGCCAGAACTTTTGAAGGCGAAAGATTCCTTCGCGGCGCAAAAAGTTTGGCAAAGAATCATAATTGTTTGTGCCGGCGTCGTGATGAATTTAATTGCCGGGTTTCTGCTCTTCGCGATTGTTTTTTCGATTGGCACGACATACCTCTCTCCCACCGAGAAAGTGGATGAGATGATTGCCGAAAATTCGGATGCTGAATTCGTGAGCGTGCAACCGCTCGGGATGTTGGTAAATGAAATTTTGGAGGGAAAACCAGCGGCAGAAAGCGAGCTGAAAGCTTTTGATTTCATCGCGGCAGTAGACGGCGAAATCTTCGCGAACGCAGAGGAGTTTCAGCATTTACTGAAATCTCGCGCCGAGCAAGAAACAACTCTCTCGTTGGTTCGGAGGAATCTCGAGTTCGAAATCACGATCACACCGAATACAGACGGAGAAATCGGAGTGGCGTTTACCGGTCCTCTCACAGCAGTGCAACTCCGCTACCCGTTTCCAAATTCTTTTCTCGAAGCAGGGAAGGAAACTTGGCGAATCACGAAACTCATCACCGGCGCAATCGGCGGACTGTTTGGCAGCCTCATCCGCGGGCAATTGCCGGAAGGAATCGGCGGACCGGTAGCGATCGCGAAAGAAACTTTTTACCGCGCAAGCAGCATCCTCGCGCTGTTGAATTTCGCCGCGCTACTTTCGATCACGCTCGCGATTTTCAATATTCTGCCGATCCCCGCCCTCGACGGCGGTCGGCTGCTTTTTTTGCTGTTCGAGGGAATTTTTCGAAGAAGACCGAGTCCGCGGTGGGAAGCCAAAATCCACACGGCAGGATACATTCTGCTGCTTGGACTGATTGTAATCATTTCGTGGCAAGATATTTTCCGATAAAATCCGAAAAATGTACGATTTAATAATTATCGGCAGTGGCGTAGCTGGTCTCGGCGCGGCGATTTACGCCCGCCGATTTGAGTTGAAAACTCTCGTCCTCGGAGATGCGGAGGGCGGAACCATCACGCAAACTCACCTCGTTGAAAATTATCCGGGCTTCAAAAGTTTGAGCGGATTGGAGCTCGCGCGGAACTTGCTCGACCACGCCAAAAGTTTGGGGACAGAAATCAAAACTGCGAGCGTTTTGAAAATCGAAATTTCTAGTCGAGGCGGCAACTTCAAAGTCAAAACCGCGAGCGAGGAATTCGAAGGACGGGCAATAATTTTCGCGACGGGAACCGAACACCGAAAATTGGCAGTGACCGGCGAGCAGGAATTCACGAACCACGGAGTAAGTTACTGCGCAACGTGCGACGCGCCCTTTTTTAAAAATAAAACTGTGGCGGTGATCGGCGGCAGCGATTCAGCCGTGAAAGAAAGTCTCGTCGCGGCAGAACACGCGGCGAAAGTTTTCGTGATTTACCGCGGCGAAAAGTTGCGGGCGGAACCGATTAACTTGCGAAGAATGGCGGCGAAAGAAAATATTGAAGTAAAATGTTGTGCGAATATTTTGGAAATTTACGGGAACAAAAAAGTGGAGGGCGTGAAACTCGACAACGGAGAAGATTTGAAACTCGACGGAATTTTCGTGGAGATCGGTAGAACCCCGCGAAGCGAACTAGCGGAAAATTTGGGCGTGGCGATGAATGAAAAAGGTGAAATCAAAATCGACCGTTTCGCACGCACGAACGTCCCGGGAGTTTTCGCGGCGGGCGATGTGACCGATGCCGATTGGAAACAGGCAATCACCGGCGCGGCAGAGGGCGCGCACGCAGCAAATCAGGCGTTCGAATATTTGCAAAAACAGGAATAGTAGAGACGCATTGCAATGCGTCTCTACGCAATGCGTCTCTACTACAAAAAATTCACCTTTTAATTTTTACTTCTTAATTCTTAATTCAAAATGTCTGACCTCAAAAAACTCGCGCTCGATTACCATCGGAAGTTGCGGGGGAAAATCACAATTGGGCTAAAACAGAAATTACGCGGGAAAGAAGATCTCGCGCTCGCGTACACTCCCGGCGTCGCGGCGCCTTGCCTCGAAATCGCAAAGAATCCTGAGAAAGCGTACGAATATTGTTGGAAACAAAATACGATTTTGATCGTGACAGACGGCACGGCGGTGCTCGGACTCGGCGACATCGGACCAGAAGCGGCGCTGCCCGTGATGGAGGGGAAGTCGCTGCTTTTCAAAGAATTCGGCGGCGTAGACTGCGTCCCAATTTGCCTCGACACAAAAGATCCGCAAGAAATCGTGGAGATTATTTGCAAAATTATGCCGGCGTACGGCGGGCTGAACCTCGAAGATATTTCCGCGCCCCGCTGTTTTGAAATTGAAGAGGAGTTGAAAAAACGGCTTTCTGTTCCGGTTTTTCACGACGACCAGCACGGCACGGCAATCGTCGTGCTCGCAGGATTGATCAATGCCGCGAAAGTGGTGGGAAAGAAAATTAGCGGAATGAGGGTGGTGTTCAATGGTGCAGGTGCGGCAGGAGTCGCGTGCGCGAAACTTCTTTTGAAGTATGGGGTGAAAGATGTGACGATGTGTGACCGCGCGGGAGTGATTTACGAGGGGCGAGCGAAAAATATGAATCCAATGAAAATCGAACTCGCTAAAATTACGAACAAAAAACTTTTGAAGGGTTCGCTCGCCGA
>JBDRIC010000006.1:0-2321 GCA_043816245.1 Patescibacteria group bacterium | reverse complement strand
AAAACTTCGGAGCGCGCATCGTAGTCTCGCGGTGAACTTGCCGTGGCTGTTTACTCACCGAAAATATCCCGAACTCGAGATTCCGAATACGACTAATTCGTGTGATGGATACTTCGCACATCTCAAACAAAAGGTAAAACTTCATCGTGGTCTGCGAGCTCACCGACGAAACAAAATGGCTGACTACTTTTTGGAAAATGGGATTAGGTAGACCCCATTTTTTTCATTAAGCCGAACTTTTCGATAAAATTGAATCCAAAAATATAGATGTTGTGATCTCAACGTTTGTTAATGCCGAAATTTCTAACCACTTTAAAGATTGGATTCTTATGAAAAAATCAATTGAAGATGGCTTTAGTTATCGAGAATTTCGAAGCATAAGAAAAAAATATAAATTAGAGGAAGTTGAGATTAAAAAGGTTGACGATGCGGCTAAAAAGATACTTCAATTAAATTGGGTAACCATCGTCGAAAAAGAGACACTGCACGAGGAAGATTTGAAAATTTTTACGGAACTGACTTCGCAATATTCAATTGATTCAATTGATGCTTTGCACGGCATAATGGCCGCAAAAACTAATTGTCGATATTTAATAACAAATGATGAAACTTTCATCGAACAACTAAATCTTGCGTTAAAAGAAAACGATCTTCTAAATGAATTCAGCGCGATTACCTCAAAAAATTTTATAAATCTGAAATAATTTTCATGCAAAAACTCTCTTGCATCACGTGCGGAAAGACATTCGGAATCAATGAAAACCGCACTGCTGTTATTGTTTGCGAATGTGGCGGACTCCTCGATCTCGAACAACCGATTGAGGAGTTGAAACGGCTGAATTTGAAAAAAGTTTTCGATGAAAGATTGAGCAGCTGTGAACTGCCGGATGCGAGCGGCGTGTGGCGGTATCGCGAGTTGCTTTTCGATGCGGGGAGAATAATCTCGCGTTTCGAAGGCAATACTCGCCTCTACCCGTCCGAGAAACTTTCGGCGAAACTCGGAGTCGAATTATTTTTCAAACATGAAGGCGAGAACCCCACCGGTAGTTTCAAAGATCGTGGAATGACGGTAGCTATCACCGCCGGAGTGAATGCCGGCTGCCACAACTTCGTGTGCGCCTCGACCGGCAACACTTCCGCCAGCCTGGCTAGTTATTGTGCGGCTGCAGGCTTGCCTGCCGTAGCTTCAGCGAAGGTGGGACTGAACGGAATCGTGATCATTCCGAATGGAAAAATCGCGCTCGGGAAACTCTCGCAAGCCCTCGCTTTCGGCGCGAAAGTTTTGCAAATCGACGGAAATTTCGATGCGGCGATGAAATTGGTAAACGAGCTCGGCAAGAAATTTGATTCGAAAAATCCAGCAGATTCGGTTTATGTTTTAAATTCGATAAATCCGTTTCGGATTGAGGGTCAGAAAACGATTGTTTTCGAAATTTTGCAGCAGCTGAATTGGAATGCGCCCGATTGGATCGTGCTGCCTGCCGGCAATTTGGGAAATACTTCCGCGTTTGGCAAAGCAATTTCCGAAGCTTTTGAACTTGGTTTGATCGATCGGAAGCCACGAATCGCGGCAGTGCAAGCTGCCGGTGCGAATCCGTTTTTCAAATATTTCGAGAACAAATGGAAAAAATTCGAGGCGATAGAAAACCCCGAAACAATCGCCACCGCGATCAAAATCGGAAACCCGCAAAGTTTTTTGCGGGCGCGGCGGGCAATCGAAGAAACAAATGGGGTGGTTTTGGAGGTTTCGGAAAATGAAATCATGGACGCGAAAGCGGAAATCGACGCGGCGGGAATCGGCTGCGAACCAGCATCCGCGTGCAGTCTCGCGGGTATTCGGCAACTCGTGGCGAACGGCAAGATTAAAAAAGGTGAAAAAGTGGTGGGGGTTCTGACAGGTCATCTTTTGAAAGATCCAGACGCAACGATGAATTACCATGCCGGCAAACTCACGGGAATTGATTCAGCGCGCGCGAACCAGCCGCGACGAATCGAAGCAAGCGTGAAAGCGGTTTTGGCGGTAATCAAATAATTTCTCTAAAATTCAAACATGCAAAAAATGCAAAAAAGTTTTCTCTCAATTACCGATTTTTCGAAAGATGAAATTCTCGAACTTTTGGAAGTGGCCGCGACGCAACGGCTGCGAGTCATTTCCAAGATGTTGCAAGATCAACACCTCGCGCTTTATTTCGAGAAGCCGAGCCTCCGCACGAAAGCCAGCTTCGAAGCTGGAATCGGCGAACTCGGCGGCAGCTTTTCATATTTCAGCGCGGTAGATACCGGTCAACTCGGTGAGCGGGAAAGTGTGGAAGATTTGGCAA
>JBDRIC010000005.1:0-11810 GCA_043816245.1 Patescibacteria group bacterium | reverse complement strand
TTTGCCAAAATATTCAGAAATAACATGAGAATCTATACCTTGTAAGACAGGATATAGCATCTCATGCATAAAAAGCGGTTCTCCGCTTTTTATGCGCTCCTGAAACAAATCCCTTTCTATTAGTCGAGAGTGTGTGATTTTTCTTAAAACCCTAATGATGTTAAAAAGCGAAACATTTCTGGTGGCACCTTTTACCTGCCGAGAATCATTCCATGCTTGAGCTTTGGCCAAGTAATGATTTGCTGGTAATTTCATTTTCATCCCTCCTTTTTCATTACCTTCCTGGTCTTTCGCAGAAATAGACAATTCGAAGTTATCAGGCGTAACTAAATCGTTTATTGAATAGTACCAGTCAGAATTTCTAAGCCATATAAACCTATCCTTGTTTTTTGTATCTAAAATTCCTTTAACCTGTTCAATGTAGGTTTGTGCGTTCGCAGCAACTTTGGCGAAATCTATTTCTGGACGAATCTGACTCTTGCCAGTCGGATCACCAATCTGCGCCGTAAAATCACCAATCAAAAAAACTATTTTGCAGCCAAGATCTTGGAATTCACGCAGCTTTCGTAAACAAACCGCGTGACCGAGATGAATGTCGGGACGTGTTGGATCAATCCCATATTTGATCACTACTTTTTCTGGAGTGGTTTCTAATTTTTTACGAAGTTCCTCCACGCCAATTATTTCAGAAACTCCACGCGATAAAATTTTATCAATAAGGTTTTTCATATTTCAGATTTTAGCAAAAATTTTTCACTCTCCCACCAAAATTTTCGAAATTTTCTGGTCGAAACTTTCCATCGGAACTTCCTTCAGAATCTGAAAATCAAACGCCAGTCCCACACTCACCCCTTCGAATTTTTTTAGCACGCGATCAAAAAAACCGCCGCCCTGTCCCAATCTCTCCCCGTTTTTTGTGAACGCCAATCCCGGCACAGCCAGCAGTTGAATTTTTGAAATCGCAACCTTCGGCGAATCTTCCCTCGGCGCGCGAATGCCAAACTCTCCAACTTCCAATTCTGTTAAATTTTTAATTTCGTGAAACTCCAGTTCTGAGTGCTGGATACCGTGCCTGCCGGCAGGCAGGCTAGATACTGAATACTTTTTAATCCGCGGCAAACAAACCCGCTTCCCTGCCGCCAAACTTTTGGTAATCAACTCGTCAGTCGAGACTTCGAATTCCTCACTCGCAAAAAAACCGATTGTCCGCGCCGCCGCGAATTCTAGTAGCGCGAGAAATTTTTTCTCAATCTCCCGATTCTGCCGCACCCGCTCTGCCGGTGAGAAATTTTTTAATTCTAAAAGCAGTCTCGCCCGCAATCGCGATTTTTCTTCTTGAATCATTCGGAAATCGAATCACCGACGAGACACCAAGTGAAATGCATTTTTACAAGCTTCGTGTGTTCGGCTTCGTCAGAAAAATATTTTGATTTCGCGGCAAGCCAGTCGTCCGCCGAATAGCCCATTTTTTTGACAGAATTTTGGATCAGCCCATCAAACTCGTTTTCGATTGCTGCCGCATCATCGAGCACCCCGCGGGAATTCAAATCAGCGACTGCCTCGCAAACTGCTTTCCCAAGAGCCTGTTTATATTCGATTTCGGAAATCGTCGTTTGCGAAGACTGCTCACAACCCACCAATACCAAAATTAGCACCATCCCGACAATTAAAGTTTGTAATGTTTTAAACATTAAAAAATTGATAAATTTAAAATTTCTTGTCAGCTGTCCGCTGCTTATTAATCTCGACCATTTCTGGATCGCGAGTAATCCGCGATTCCTCCGGAAAAACCTGATTTTGATATTTCTGCGTTTTCTTTTGGGAATAATCCACTTCCGCGGGAGAAGTGAGGGTTTCGAACGCGAGCTGGCAAACTCGCATGCCGGGGTAAAGCGCGACTGGCATACGGTTGATATTCGTGATTTCGAGAGTGATTGTGCCGCTGAATCCCGGATCGACGAAACCGGCAGTCGAGTGGACGATGATGCCGAGACGACCGAGGCTCGAACGACCTTCCACCCGCGCGACCAAGTCGGCAGGAAGCGTCACTGATTCGAGCGTCACGCCGAGTACAAAGTCATTCGGTTGAACGATAAAAGGAGTGTTGGGTTCTTTGATTTCGATCATCCGCGAGCAATTTTTGAAAGTCGCGGGATCGGCAGGATCGAGCAACGAAAATTTCGTGTGCTCGTAAAGTTTGAAATGCGAGCCACAGCGAAGATCGAGCGAGCTCGGTCCGATGTTGTCGAGATACTTCTCGTCCGGAGAATCGATCTTAACTTTTCCAGATTGAATCGCCTTGCGGATGTCGCGGTCGGAGAGAATCATGATTGGAGAGTAGAGAGTGGAAAATAGAAGGTAGAAATCGAGAGTTGAATTTTAGCGGAAAATCTAATTGACTGGCGGAGCATCGCGAAGAAAATTATTTCGAACGATGAGAATAGCGCCAATAATCACAAGCGGCAATCCCATGAGCTGCCAAACAGTCGGAATTTCATGGAGAAAAAAGAAAGCATAAATGAGTGCAAAAACCGGCGCGAAAGTATTCAGCGAAATCGCCTTCGCAACAGAAATGCGATGAATCCCTTCAATCCAAAAAATTCTAGAAACTCCAAAAAGTAAACATCCATTGATCACGAGAAAAGGAAGCGCGCCAGAAAAATTCCGCAACAAATTCATTTCGAAAAAACTGGCGATCAAAAATAAAAAAGCCGCACCAATCGCGCTGCGGATAAAAAGTAAAGTTGCTGCCGAAACTTTTTTACGCGCAATCTGTTGAAAATAATTGCCGGCAGGCGGAAAAACGGTCGCCAGCAGAATCAGGAGATCTCCGCGATTGAACTCGAATTTACCCGAAAACAAAACAAACAAAACACCACCGAACATCAGAGCCGCACCGATCAAAGCGGTTGGTGTGTATTTTTCTTTCCGAAGAATCAAGCCGAAAAAAATGAACGAAAACCAAACTTCCATCTGGAGAATGATCGCCGCGTTGCCTGCCGAAGTGTGCCGCAAGCCAAGAAAGAAGAGTACGAAATAAATTACGGCAATTAAAACCGTCGCGAAAAAAATTGGTCGCCACGCTTCACGAATGAGAATTTCCTTCCACTTTTTTTGAATCGTAAGCAGACCGGAGAAAAAAATCGCTGCAAAAAGAGTACTCCACGCCGCTACCAAAATCGGGGAAATGAATCCGGAAGCAAGCACTGAAACTACCGGAAGCGCACCCCAAAAAACCGATTCGAAAAAAATGAAAAGTTCGCCGCTCCTCTCTCGCGAAATTTTGTAAAATGGGTTCAACTTTTTCATTTTAATCGAATGTTTGAAATTAAAAATCTGTTCACTCGAAAAACCGTGAAAAACTTTCTGCCGGAAAAAGTGCCGACTGAAATTTTGGAGAATGCGACTCGCGTGGCGTGGCGGACGCCGACAAGTTTGAATTCGCGACCAGTGATTCTGCTCGACATTTCGAGCAAAAAAAATGAGGCATGGATTGCCTCGCAGCCGGCGGTGAAGACCGCGCCGCACCTTTTTTTATTTGCGGGGGATGCTGAAGTTGGCGAGGCGAATGCGCGGAAATTTCTCGCGGGACGGTACGGCAGCGAAATCGACGCTGAAAAAGTGGAGGCGACAATTCAGCGAATCATCGCAAACCGCGAGGAGTGGGCGCGACAACAAATTTATCTCACCGCCGGATATTTCGCGGCGACGCTCGAAGCGAGCGGCGTGGCGGGCTGCTTCATCGCGGGATTCGAGAAAGAAGTGGCGGCGAAAAATTTGCAACTACCGGATGGCTACTTTCCTGAACTCGTCTTCGCGTGCGGTTTTGTGAATCCCAAGAATCCAGGAAGCAACGAAACCGACTCCGCGAGGAGCTTCGATGAATTTTATTTTCCGGAAAGCTAATCTACAAACTACCAACCACTAACTACCAACTCTATGTCCGGTCACTCGAAATGGAGCACAATCAAACGCGCGAAAGGCGTCGTCGACGCAGCACGCGGAAAAAAATTCACGCGACACGCGAAAAACATTGAGCTTGCGGCACGGGAAGGCGGCGGTGATTCAATGATGAACGCGGCACTCGCGAGCGCAATCGAAAATGCGAAGTCGGATAATTTCCCGAAAGAAAATATCGAGCGAGCGGTCAAAAAAGGAACCGGCGAATTAGAGGGTCAAAAGATCGAGGAAAAAATTTACGAGGGGTACGCGCCCGGAGGAGTCGCGCTTTTAATCCGCGCACTCACCGACAATCCTAATCGGACGATCGCAAATGTCCGCCATCTGCTTTCGAAAAATGGGGGCAAAATCGCGGAGAGCGGGTCAGTCGTTTTTCAATTTGAGAAAAAGGGCGTGATTACGCTCGCTGGAAATTCTGAGGAACTCGAGCTGGCGGCCATCGAGGCAGGCGCGGCGGATTTGGAAAAAGAGGGCGAATTCTTGATCGTCAAAACCGAGCCGACGAAATTGATGGCAGTGCGTGAGAAATTGGCAGAGCAGGGTTTGAAAATTGAATCCGCGGAGCTGATTTTTGAGCCGGTGAACGAGGTAAAAGTCGAGGATGTCGAGACGGCACGGAAAATTTTGAAAATCGTGAACGCGCTCGAAGAAGATGAGGATATCGATTCTGTCGCGGCAAATTTTGATATCGATGAAAAACTGTTGCAAAGCAACGCTCGCGAATATCGCTAACCAAGATCGTCAATCATCTCGGAATAATTCAATGAGGTATATTTCCAATTTTCGGAAAGACCGTGTTTAATGTGATTTTGGGTTGCATAAATAAAATGATTTTCAAAATCGCGCTCACCTCGAATTATGTGGTCGTGAAAGGATTTTTGCCATACAAATTTTGGGAAATGATTTCGGATGCGTTTTTTCATTTCTCGCAACTTTTCATCATGCGAAGAAACTACCTCTTTCAGGTGTTTATTGTCTTCGTCCTGGAGAAGGCGACATTCGCGAATGTCGCCTTCTGGCAAGCACCCACTCAACCAATTAGCATTTCGTGAAAAATGCCTTTTAAAAAACTGCATCACCCGAGAAATATTCTCATTGCCTTTTGTTCTCAACAACAAATGAAAATGATCCGGCAACAAACAAAACGCAAATAATTCGAACTGTTTCAGCTCTTTCACCAACTTCAATTCCTCAAGCCACAACTCACAAAAAATCTCTTCGCGAAAAAATTCCTTAACCCCCAAGTTGACCCGATGATCAATGTCAACTTTGCTCGTAATAAAATAAATCGCGCC
This sequence comes from Patescibacteria group bacterium, assembly GCA_043816245.1. Lineage (GTDB taxonomy): Bacteria > Patescibacteriota > Gracilibacteria > JAHISY01 > JAHISY01 > JAHISY01. Next base: position 6,555 of record JBDRIC010000005.1, on the reverse strand, counting down.
TTCTTCATAAATTCGCTTTTGAGAATTTTTGTGAAGCATCTTATTTTCCTAAAAGTTTCTGATACTCCCCAAAAAGCTCCGCCGCCTTTTTTTCATCACCCGCTTCTTCCGCTTTTTGCATCGCAAGTTTCAATTCGTGTTTTCTTTCTGTCAAACCTTTTTTCTCTAAACTCCCGATCAATTTCAAAATCTCAGTTTTGACTTTTGCATCACCGAAGTCGGAATATTTATCGCTCGCCAAAACGGCGAGTTTCTCCCCCGCCTCGCCGACGTCTGAAATTTCGTAGAAATCAGCGGCTTTCAATTTTTGCCAAATTTCGGATGCGATTTTGAGGTTTTTCAGTTCTGAAATTTCGCCCGCAATCTGCGGAAACGCGAGAATCAATCCTACCAGTAAATCCGTGGCTTCTATCTTCTCGGGATGGATTTCGGGTTCTTTTTCTTCCTGAATCTTGCGAGGCGCGGAGACTGCCGACAAATTTTGAAATTCTTCCGAAAGCGCGGCTTCGGAGACTCCGAGCTTCAGCCCGATTTTTTTGAGAAAATCCTCCCGCTCGACAGCGGAGGAAATCTGGGCGGCAAAAGAAAGCAGGTCGCGAACAGCTTTCTTCTTTGCTGTAACTTCGGAAAAATCCGATTTCGCAAAAACTTTTTGGAAGAAAAATTCGAGTGGCATGACGGCATCGGCAATCGCGGCTTCAAAAATTTGTGGATCTTTTTGAATCGCCTCGTCGGGATCTTTCACCCCTTCGGGGAGAATCGCGACACGCGCATCGAGATCGAGAGCAGTGGCGATTTCGAGCGCGCGGCGAGTCGAATCCACTCCGGCCGAGTCGGAATCGAAACAAAACACCACCCGCTCCACCAAATTTTTGAGCGCTTTGAGATGCATCTCTGTGAGCGCGGTTCCGCTCGAAGCCACCACATTTTCGAATCCTGCTTGATCTGCAGAAATCACATCGAGCTGACCTTCGACGAGTACCGCGAACTTTGATTCGCGCATTGCTTCCCGCGCGCGTGAGAAACCGAAGAGAATAGCGCCTTTCGTGAAAATCGGAGACTCGGCTGAGTTCAGATATTTCGGTTCAGACGAATCCAAAACCCGACCAGTGAATGCGACCACTCGCCCGCGGTGGTCTTCGATGGGGAAAAGGATTCGATTGCGAAATTTGTCGAAAAGCTGCTCGCTGCCAAATTCTTTCAGCCCCGCCACTCCCGCCTCGACGATTTCTTTTTTGGGAAATTTTTCTTCCAGCTCGGGATGCAAGCTGTCGAATGAATCTGGCGCGAAACCGATTCTCCATTTTTCGATTGTTGCGGATTTCAGCCCTCGCGATTCGAGGTAATTTTTTGCTACGGAATTCTTTTTTAATTCCGCTTCAAAAAACTCCGTTGCAGTTTCATTGATTTCAATCAGTTTTTCCTTTTTTTCTTGTTTAATCCCGCCGCCGAAATTTCGCGGCAGCTCGACACCCGCTTTCTCGGCAAGAATTTTGAGACTCTCTTTGAAATCAACGCCTTCCAAAAGTTGCACGATTTTGAAAATATCGCCGCCGTTCTGGCAGCCGTAGCACCACGCGAATTGCCGTTCGGGCGAGATAATGAAGCTCGGTGTTTTTTCAGAATGGAAGGGACAGCAAGCTTTGAAATTCCGACCCGCTTTTTTCAGCTGGCAGTATTGCGAGACAACATCGACAATCGAGAGACGCGATTTGATTTCGGCTACGGAATCCACTTTGAGAAATATAAGGAGACCAATTTTAACACCCTCTCAAACTTACTACTTTTATTTTTTCCCAAAAAACATCACAAATGAAAATAGTAGAAGGAGCAAACAAGCTTTGAGCAAGAGTTACCCCCGATGGAATATCTCTACAAACTAATAACTACTTACAAATCCACACCCAAAACCTCTTCGAATCCTTCCCAGCTTCGCAATTCATCGAGAATACTCTCGGGAATCGGATCATCCACATCGAGAATCATCAGCGCGTCGCTGCCAATTTTATTCCGCCCCAAGTCCATGTTGGCAATGTTGATGGAATTTTCACCGAGCAGTGTGCCGACCTTCCCGATAATCCCCGGCTGATCGTGGTGACGGGTAAGCAGCAAATGTTGCGCTGGCGCAAAATTTGTTTGAAAATTTTGGATGAAGATAATCCGCGGCTCGTTCTCGACCAAAGTTCCGCGCACCTCCACTTCTTTCTTTTCGGCGAGAAGTTTGAGCCCGATTTGGCTGAGGTAATTTTCAAGCTTCTTCTCCGTTTTGATGTTCAATTTCAAACCCTTCTTCTCAGCCAAATCCGCCGCGTTTGTGAAATTCACATTTCCCGCGTCGGTGAGAGTTTCGAGCAGACCCTTCAGAATAGAAACTTGCGGCATTTTCGTATCCGCTTCGGCAATTTCTCCAGCTATTATCAATTCCGCTTTTTTTAATTTCGCGCCACCGAGCATCTGCGCTGCCAGCTTTGCGATTTTTTCCGCAAGTTCATTCCACGCTTTTTGGTTTTTCAAACTCCCTCCTTCGCGAGCTGGCAAATTTACAACGTACTCGACAACTTCGCCGCGCAACGCACGCGCAACTTGATCCGCAAGTTGCAAACCAACTTTTTCTTGAGCTTCAATTGTCGAGGCTCCGAGATGCGGGGTCGCGAAAAAATTCGGCAGCTGGAACAGCGGATTTTTCGGATCAACCGGCTCCTCGGCGAAAGTGTCGAGAGCGGCAAGCGCGTTCGAATTCTCGCGAAGCCAGTTTCCTAAAGCTTCCTCATCCACCACTCCTCCGCGCGCGCAATTGAGCAACATCGCGTTTGGCTTCATCATTTTGAATTGTTTTGCGCCAATCAAGTCTTTCGTCTGCGGAATCAGCGGAATGTGGAGCGTGATGATGTCTGACTCTTCGAGAATTTGTTGCAATTCAACTAGTTCCGCCCCCACCGATTCCGCCACTTCTGAAGCCGTGATCGGATCGAAAGCGAGAATTTTGAGATTAAAACCGCGTGCGCGCTCTGCCACGAGCTGCCCGATTTTCCCAAGTCCGACGATGCCGAGAGTTTTGCCGTCAAGCTCGCGACCGATTTTGCCAAGCTCTTTTTTCTTCCATTCTCCTTTTTTGACGGAAAAATTCGCCTCCGGTAGCTGCCGAAACGCGGAAAAAATGTGCGCGAACACAAGTTCCGCGACACTTGTTAAATTCCCCGTCGGCGCATTCACCACGAGAATGCCTTTTCCGCTCGCCGCCTTTTTGTCAATGTTATCCGTCCCCGCCCCCGCGCGACCGATTACTTTTATTTTTTTTCCCGCCTCGATAATTTTGGGAGTAACGATGGTGGCGGAACGAACGATCAGCGCATCAAAATCGGGAATTTTTTTTATAATCTCATCCTCGCTCAAACCGGTTTTCATTTCGACCTCGCAATCTTTTTGTTCCTTGAGAAATTTGACTGCGGTAGGCGCGAGACTATCTGCAATAAAAATTTTAAACATTTTGAAGGGAATTAAATGGAAACAGATTTTAGCGCGCTCCATGTAAATTTAAAAGCTGAAAAAAAATTGGCTTTTGATATAAATTTGGTAGAATTCAAAAAGTACTAAAGCACTCACTCGAAATAAAATGAAAGTCCCTTACGACTTCACAACAATCCTCGCTTTATCCGCGGCTGCCGTCACTCTCGCAGTGACAGCGGCACTTTTGCCGAGCGGCGGAGAAAAAAAAGAAATTCGAGATTTAAAAATCGAGTACGGAATCGAAACCGAATCTTCCGCTAGTTTCGAAGAAAAAAGTATTTTTGATTTTTTGCGTTTCCGGCTCAATCCCGTGGAGGTAGAGCCGCGCGTAGAAATTAAACGCTCGCAACAGCCCTCGAATAAAAAGATTGTGCCGATCGAGCAGCCTGAATCCCCCCTTGTCCGCAGCCCACAAAAATTTGTGGTAATGGTGGAAGACAACACCGCCGGAATTTTGGAAGAATTAACTAATTTCGTAAAGCAAGAGCGAGAGATTCGCTACGAAGCAATCCAAACTATAAATGCTGAAGATTGCGCTGCTATCGAAAACGCGCGCGCGGCGTCAGATTGCCGCGGAGAAATTTATTTCCAAAAAGCAATTAGCGAGAAAAATATAGAACTCTGCGGTAAAATTGAAAATGAAAAATTAAAAAGGTACTGCCAAACTTACGTTTATTTAATCCCCCAAGAAGATGTTCCAAAAAATTAAAAAGCGGACTGCCCAAGTCACGCTAATCGCAATTGTTTTAGCCGCAGTATTTTTTGTCAATGTGAGATCGCCTGGACAATTAAAATCTTATCTTTTGAATGATACCGAGCAGCTTTGGGGACAGGCTTACAGCCCAAATGTTGGTTGGATTAATTTCTATTGTGATGGAGCCAGTGGCACCAAACCGACAACTGCCCCGACCGAAAAAGGCGTCCCCGTGATGCCAAATTTTTGTAGCACCGTTCCTTACGGAGTCACCCTCGACTCAAGCACGCGCACTTTTTCAGGAGAAGCTTATTCGAGCAACTACGGCTGGCTGGATTTGAATGGCATCACGATGGACGCTTCGTACAAACTCCACGATAGCACGGACGGAAGCACTCTCGGCGATTACAATTTCGGCACCACTTACTTCCAAAAAAACGATCCGACCAACGATAACCCCGGCGTGGATTATTACAATGATCTCGGTTATTTGTGCGGATTCGCTTACAGCGATGCGGTCGGTTACATCAGCTTTTGCGATCCGCAAACGAAGGCCGATCCCTCAGATGCTGTAACTGGATTCGATTTCGATACTTATGCGGTTTATTTGGGGATTGGGGATAACGATGACCCCCTCCCGCCCATTCCCACCACAACGTCGAAAGTTTTTGCGGCAACGGATGATTACAATGAAACTTTATGGTTCCAAGATGATCTCACAGATATTGCCTCCGTGGAGGTGGTAATTCTTGATTCAAACGGAGTTGAGCAAACTTACAACGCGAATTATTTTGACCCGGATAATAACCGTGCTTCGGTCGATATCACAAGTCACGATTTTCATCTCGTCGGTAATTACGATCTCACTTTTACTGCTTGTGACATTGTGGGCAACTGCACCGATCCGGTTGTCGAAAATAGTGGACTGTATTCCGGATTTTTCCAAGTTGTCGCGGCTGCGGTCGATTGGGTCGGTGGTAACAGCTATTTCGAATTTGGCTCGACACCAAAAGTGGCTGACGGACAAGAAAACCACTTCGTGCGGACAACATTGATCGACGAGTATGGCAATCCTGTTATTTCCGTAGCGGGGATCAAAGAAGTGAGTGTAGATTCTAAATTCGAGAATACTACAAAACTAGATCAAATCACCGAAACAGGCGATTCAGCGATTTTCGAGGCGAGTGAATTCAGCTTCAGCCAAGAGGGCGGAGCTTCGACTGGCTATTTGATTGAAGCCAATGGCGGCGACGGTAAATTTCAAGTCGATGTGAAATCGTACGCGCCGACAAGCAACGGCTACACGCCAATCGAAGGCGACGGATTCGATCTTTTTTTCAAAGAAATAACCTACAATGTGGCTGCTCTCGGCGGCTACGCGAATGTTGGCGAGAGTTCGGGAACATGGGGCAGCAGTGACGAGGATCGCAAATTTGCTTTTTCTCCCACTCTCGTAATCACGCCCGAAGCGCTGATTTGGGATGGTGCGTATTACATTCTCGATACTGAAGCTGCTGAAAATATCACCGTCAACGCGCCAAAAAGATTCAGTCTTGAACTACGAAATTATAGTAGCAGTATAATAGCTGGCAGTCCCGAACTCGGGCTGCTCGTGGATGCGGACGACATCAGCATCACGTGGACAGGTGCGACCACTGAAGATCCAATTGTGCAAGGTTTGAATTTGGATCTTGAAGATGATGGTTTCGATAGCTCGTGGAATGTGGCGGACGGACTCGTGAGCGGCGGAATTGTAGATGCGAGCAGCGTGGAAAATATTCGAATGCGGACGACGCCGGAGCTCGATCTTGCCGCTGCGGTGCCGGCGAATTTCGGCACGCTTTTTGAAGCCTATGCTGGCTACGATGTCGGTGTCGGTGGGAAACATGTGCGGCACAAAAGCGAAAGTTTGGAAGTCGGGACAGCACAGCTTTTTAATCCCGGTATTGAAATCATCGGTTCAGTGTATTCAAGCGGCGGCACTTCTTCGAATCAAACAGGAGCCGCATTGAATCAGTCACTGGGGGACACTGCGCAAAACGAGCTCAAAACTTTAATTAACCGCAACACGGTCGCGCTCACGAAAAATTCATCTGTAAGTGCGTGCACCGATGTGGGTGAAATTAACAATCTCACAGATTTTTGGGACGCGAATTCTGACTGCACATATTTTGAAAACAGCGTGCTCTATTTCGAGGGCGATGTCGTTTTGAATCTTTCGGAGAATCTGCCGAGCGGCGTGAAAACAATTTTGGTTGAGGGCGGCAATCTTCATATCAAAAATAATTTTATTTATCCCGCCACCGCCGGCAATTCATTCGGCGTGATCGTTTTGGAAAATGCGACGGGAAACG
>JBDRIC010000004.1:0-15099 GCA_043816245.1 Patescibacteria group bacterium | reverse complement strand
AGAATTCCACTGACCGTTTTATCGGAAGCAGAATTGAAAAAAGCTTTCACATCGTGATTTTATGGTTTGCTGCTTGCAACGGCAAGGAAGGGATTGGAAATTGAAAAGTGGAAATTGGAAAGTTGAAAGTTGAAAGTGGATGTTTTTGTAGGGACGAGGCATGCCTCGTCCCTACAAAACTACTCGTTTCTACGGTTTTATTACTGCCTGCTGAAATTCTTATTGTCTGAACCACTGATTACGCTGATTTTTATGATTACGCTGATTACCGCCTTCCCAAATCATCACCCTGCAATATTTTCACGACAAGCTTAAAAAAAAGAATCCGATAAATCCGAGTTCAGACAATTCTCCGCCTGTTGAAACCCAAGTCTCAAATCTCCCCAAATCCCTCTTTTCCCAGCCTTCGTTCGCTGTGGCGAACTACGGCGGGCTGTCGCCGAAAGAGGGGCTTCTTTTGCTTCATCCCGCGTTCGCGGGATTCGCAAAAACTCAGGGGATTAACTTTCTCAAAAAAAAAGAAAACATTTCTTTCCCTCTTTAGTAAAAGAGGGAAGGCGAAGCAGGAGCTTTTTAAATTGTAGGAAGAAAATAGAGACGGAGATTTGAACGGCGAAGCAGGAATTTTAAAATTGTCTGCGAACTGCTGACTGCCAACTGCAAACTACCAGATGTGTCTGGAGCGTGTCGGGAGTTGGCAGAAAGCTTTTGCTTCGATTCTTCGCTAAAATCTCAGCATGCTGTTTTCTCGTATTTCTGAAATCGTTTCCGAAGCTCTTCCCGAAAAAGTCGATTTCACGCTCGAAACTCCGCCTGAAAAAAAGTTCGGCGATCTCGCGTGCAACGCGGCGATGCTACTTGCGAAAAAGCTAAAAAAGCAGCCGCGTGAGTTGGCGAAAGATATTTCGGAAAAACTTTCCAAAAATGATTTCATCGAAAAAGTGGAAATCGCCGGTCCCGGCTTTCTCAATATTTTTCTCGCGCCCGTGATTTTCCACGAAACTTTTCTCGCAATCGAAAAAGCGGGGAGCGAATTTGGAAAAATTAAAAACACCAAAAAAGAAAAAGTGAATCTCGAATTCATCTCCGCGAATCCAACCGGTCCGCTCACGATCGCGAATGGGCGGGGAGGGTTCGGCGGGGATGTGCTCGCGCGAGTTTTGGAAAGAGCGGGTTTCGAAGTGAAGCGCGAATTTTACGTGAATGATGCGGGGAAGCAGATTGAGCTTTTCGGTAAATCGATTCTCGCCGCTGTCGGCAAGATTGAAGCCGAAGAAGATTTTTATCAAGGCGATTACATCGACGAACTTGCGAAAAAATATCCCGAAAAAATTTCCAAAAACGCGGTAAAAACGGGGAAGAGGTTTGCGGAAATTATGCTCGAGACGGAAATTAAACCTTCGACGGAAAAGATGGGAATCAAATTCGACGAGTGGTTCAGCGAAGCGAAATTGCGGGAAGAAGGGGGAGTGGAGGAGACTTTGGAATTTTTGCAATCCAAAAATTTGACATTTAAAGAGCAGGGGGCGGTGTGGTTGCGGACTTCCAATTTTGGAGATGACAAAGATCGCGTGATCGTGAAATCGGGCGGTGAGCCGACGTACGCGCTGCCAGATTTGATGTACCACAAAAATAAATTCGAGCGCGGTTTCACGAAACTCATCGACATTCTCGGGGCGGATCATCACGGCTATGTCCCGCGGCTGAAAGCCGGAGTGAAGATGCTCGGCTTCGGCGAAGTCGAAGTCATCATCACGCAGCTTGTGAAACTTTTTCGTGAAGGGAAAGAAGTTCGGATGAGCAAGCGCGCGGGTGATTTCGAGCTAATGGATGATTTGATTCGCGAGGTCGGCGCGGATGTGGCGCGGTGGTTTTTCGTCATGCGCGACTGGAACACGCACCTCAATTTCGATTTGAATTTAGCGAAAAAGCAATCGAGCGATAACCCTGTTTTTTACGTGCAGTACGCTCACACGCGGCTCGCTTCCATTCTCGTGAAAGCGGGCGAGGTCGATTGGAAAAATGGAAATTTGCAATTACTCGAAAAACCGGAGGAGTTCGATTTGATCAAAAAAATGAGCGAGCTGCCGGATTTAATCGAAGAGATTTCAAAAAGTTATGCAATCAATACGCTCACGACTTTCGCGCGCGAGCTTGCGGAAACTTTCCACCGATTTTATGAAAACTGTCGGGTGATTGATTCCGAAAACCTCGAGCTTACGAAAGTGCGGTTGCGGCTTACCGCGGCGACGAAAGAAGTGCTGCGGATTGTTTTGGAAGACTTGGTGGGAGTTTCTGCACCGGAAAAAATGTGAAAGAAAATTTTTAAATTTTTTAATTTTTAATTTTGTAAATAAATTTCAAATCAAAATTTTTAAAAATTAGGATTTATTTAAAAATTGGAAATTAAAAATTGAATTGAGCTGAATTTGCTTGGTTTTTTAGGAAGCAGAGACTTTACTTGCTGAATGACAACTCGAGAGAAATCGGGCAGTGGTCGCTGCCTTCGATGTCGGCGAGAATATTCGCTGCCGTCACATTTTTCCGCAGTTCCGCGCTCGCAAAAAAATAGTCGATCCTCCAGCCCACATTCCATTCTCGCGCGCGCGTCCGCTGACTCCACCACGAATATTTTTCCGCTTCATCCGGATGCTTCTCTCGAAAAGTATCGAGGTAGCCTTTTGCGATAATTTTATCGATCCACTTCCGTTCAATCGGCAGAAATCCCGAGATCAACTCGTTGGCTTTCGGTCGCGCGAGATCGATTTCGCGGTGCGCGGTATTCACATCCCCGCAAAAAACGATTGGTTTTTTCTTCCGCAGCTTTTCGATTAATTTCAAAAACTGTTCATAAAATTCCAGCTTGTATTTCAGCCGCGCCGCGCTCGCTTTCCCGTTCGGAAAATAAACATTCAAAAAATAAAACTGCTCGAATTTTGCGAGGATGATTCTTCCCTCCGCATTCAAAATCGGATTTTTGAATTCAGTTTCGATTCGCAGCGGTTTGATTTTCGAATAAATCGCGACGCCGGAGTAGCCCGGTCGTTCCGCCGAATTCCAAAAACTTTGCCAGCCGTCTGGTTCGAGGAGGTTGCTGCCGAGCTGGTTCGGATTCGCTTTCGTTTCCTGAATCGCGACGATGTCAGCGGGGGATTTCGCGAGCCATTCAAGGAAACCGCTCTTCACCACGGCGCGGATGCCGTTGATGTTCCACGAGATGAGAAAGATTTTTTTCACCATTTTTATTTTAACGGTAAAACCTATGGGAATGGAGGGGTGTCAGAGACATGAACATAGAAGAACAAAAAGCTAAAATCAAAGTATGCGTGAAGAAAGAACTTATTTTGTTTACATCTTGGCAAGCGGTAAAAATGGGACCCTTTATATTGGCGTCACAAATGATTTGCAAAGAAGGGTGTCGGAGCACAAAGATGTCATTTTCGCGCCTCCTTCTGTCATTCCCGTGAAAACGGGAATCCAGAATAAAAAAAACTTCACGCAAAAATATGGAGTGAACAAGCTTGTTTATTTTGAAGAATTCGGTGAAGTCGATGAGGCAATCCAACGCGAGAAGCGTCTCAAGAAATGGAATCGGGCTTGGAAGATTGAGTTAATCGAAAAAGAGAATCCGGGCTGGACAGATCTTTATCCGAAATTGTTTGAGGAATGATTTTTAACTTCTCTTTGTTTCACTCCCACTCCCACTCCCACTCCCACTGTCATTCCCGCGTCCCACCACTTTGTCATTCCTGCCCCCACTTGTCATTCCCTTGAAACTTGTCCTCACGAAAGTGGGGAAAGGGAACCCAGAACAAACTCAAGGGAGACTTCTCTTTCTGGATTCCCAATCAAGTTGGGAATGACAGAGGAAGTGGTTGGGAATGATAATGCGCGCATCCCAAAAAAGATCAACCGAAAGTTTGGGAGGATTTTGCGGGTGAGGAATAGTCCGAATGCTTTTTTGTCTGAACCACTGATTACACTGATTAACGGATTAACTATGATTTGTCGCCTGCTATTAATAACCACCATCTCTGATTGTCACCACCATCTTATTTTCAGCACCGACCAATCAGCGTAATCATACTAATCAGCGTAATCACAGTTCAGACAATTTCGCGAGCCGTCGAATTTTTGCGGATGATGGGAGCGAGTGAAAATTATTATGAAGGATAACAAAACTCTAAAACGGCAAAAATAGCCATTACCAATGTCGACAAAGAAGCAATAATAATAAAAATGTTCACCCACCACCCCAAAGAGACTTTACTTTTAGTCGTAACCATTTTTCCATTCCAATAAAGATTGCTGTTGTCGTCAATACCAAGTTCTCCTTTGATGCCGTCATCGGTTGTATGATTAAAAATTATGTGAATATTAGGCATAATTAAATTATTTTTAAGACCATCAGTAGCACACCTACGAGTGCCCAAATTGGACCAATCAAACCAAAATATAAAAGGGGCTCTACCGCTTTCCAACTAATTTCCCCTGTTATTAGAAATTGAGTAATTAACATCAGGCTCCAAGAGAGAAGCACGACTAATATTCCTAAATTCTCTAAGTCGGGGAAAACCATTGATCCAATTATAAAACTTAAAAAACCAGCCACAAAGAAAACCACTATTGCGCCGATAGCAGCTCCATCGTAATTAGTTTCTTTATGATTCATAATCGCACCCATGTTTATTTTACTTCACCGTCACACTCTACACCAAATTCCGTAGGATTCGCTGCGAATTTTCCTTTGGCGGAGGGGGTGGGATTCGAACCCACGAGACCCTTGCGGGCCTGACGGTTTTCAAGACCGTTCCATTCGACCACTCTGGCACCCCTCCGAACCGCTGTGATTCTACTAAAAAAACTCCCATCGGAATAATTCCATTTGTCTGAACCACTGATTGACACTGATTCCACATGAATATCACTGAACACTGATGGCAGCCGAACTGATTCAATAAAAATTCAGTGTTCAGTGTGCTCAGTGCTTTCAGTGTGTTTCAGTGGTTCAGAGATGGAGGATTCCGCTTGATTCTTCTCTCCCTCACAACCTTTCCACCGCCAACTCCGCGAGTTCCACGAGCCGGTTTGAGTAGCCCCACTCATTGTCGTACCACGCGATTACTTTCACTAGGCTTGTCCCCGACCCCGATTGGGGATTCTCGCCGACGACGAGCGTGTTCGCTGCGTCCACGATGGAGCTGCGCGCGTCGCCCTTGAAATCCATCGAGACGAGCGGTCTTTCTTCGAATCCCAAAATATCTTTCAGCTCGTTTTCGCTCGCTTTTTTCAAAGCAGCATTCACCTCTTCTGCCGTCACGTTTTTCCGTAATTCCGCGACGAAATCGACGACCGAAACAGTCGGTGTCGGTACGCGGAAAGAGATTCCCGTCAATTTTCCCGCGAGTTCCGGCAGCACTTCGCCGACGGCTTTCGCTGCGCCTGTCGAAGTCGGAATGATCGACAGCGCGGCGGCTCTCGCTCTGCGCGGATCTTTGTGCGGCGCGTCGATTAATCTTTGATCGCTCGTGTACGCGTGCGTTGTCGTCATCAATCCTTTCTCGATTCCAAATTTTTCGTGCAAAACTTTCGCTATGGGCGCGAGGCAATTCGTCGTGCAGCTCGCATTCGAAACGACTGGCATCGTCTTCGGATCGAAATCGGCGCAATTCACCCCCCGCACGAAAGTCCCATCGACATCTTTCGCCGGCGCGGAGATGATCACCACTTTCGCTCCCGCTGCGAGATGTTTGCTCGCCCCGTTTTTGTCGCAAAAGAAGCCGGTTGACTCGATCACGACATCCACCCCGAGATCTTTCCACGGCAAATTCGCCGGATCTTTTTCCGCGAAAACTTTAATTTCTTTCCCTGCGATTTTCAAAAAATCGTCGCCGGTCTCGACCGTGCCGTCGAAGCGACCGTACACCGAATCGAATTCAAAAAGATGCGCGAGCATTTCGACCGGCACGAGATCGTTTATCGCCACGATTTCGATTTTAGAATTTCTCGCGAGGGCAGCGCGGAGGGTTTGTCTCCCGATGCGACCGAAGCCATTAATAGCGACTTTCATGAAATTGGAAAGTATAAATTGGAAAGTATAAATTTTAGATTTTGCTTTGTTTTTTCGTTGACACTAAAATTTAGTTGACTTTATACTTTATACTTTTTAATTTCAAATTTGTCCTGTGTTTTTTGCGACATCGCGAACGGTCGGGCTCCCGCTGCCGTCGAATACGAGGATGATCGCGTCGTCGCTTTCAACGACATCAATCCCGCCGCGCCGGTCCACATTCTCATTGTTCCAAAAAAACACATCCCGACGATTGCGGACATTTCGGAAGAGGACGAACCGTTGATTGGTCACCTCATTAGGATTGCTCGGAAATTGGCGAGCGAGCGGCGGCTTGAGGGCTACAAATTGATTTTCAACTCCGGTGAAAAAGGCGGACAAATCATTTTTCATCTCCACCTTCACCTTCTCGGCGGGTGGGATCGGAAGCCTTCCGCGGTTAGCATTTAAACTTGCAAAAAACCTCGTTTTCTGTTAAAATTAATCCGTGAAAATCAAAACAAAAATCGGGATTTTGGCGTTTGTTTTCGCTCTTCTTGCGAGTCCGGTTTCGGCCGAATTGCCCTCCGATAGCAGTCTCGGTCCGACTGCGAGTTTCACCGCGAGTCCGACTGTGGCGATGACCGGCAATGCGGTTCAATTCGATGCTTCCGCCAGCCGTGATGCCAGCGGAAGTTCAAAGCTCCAATTCCGGTGGGATTTTGAGGCGAAATATGATTGGACCGACTGGAGCAGCAGCTCGAAAACATCGCACACTTTCGAACAAGCCGGCAGCTTTGCTTCTCGGCTTCAAGTGAAAGATCGTGACGGATTGATTGACGAGACCGCGACCACGATTAGCGTGCAAACGAAGACGAGCCAGCACGCGCCGTTCGCGCAGATTTCTGTTTCTACGCAGACGGGAGACACGGACACGTCTTTTTATTTCACAGTCGAAGTTTTTTCCAACATCCACACGCCGACCGATCAACTCGAAGTTCGTTGGGACTTCGATCACGATGGGGAGTGGGATATCACTTGGAGCCGCGCGCGCGATTTTTTCCACACTTTTTCCAGTGAAGGTTGGCAGGAAGTTTGGCTCGAAGTCCGGGATACCGACGGTTCGAGTTCGATTGAAAAAGGTTTTTACGTAGTCGGAAAAGAAAACGATTCACTCCGCACGAAAGAAATCGGTTTGGTTCTTGTCGAAAAAGCGACCGCGCCGCGCGCGAGTTTCCAAACTTGGCCGACCGAAATCTCTCCCGGCACGAACGTTCATTTCGATGCGAGCGACTCGATCCGCGCGGCTGAATTCCGGTGGGATTTTGACGGCGATGGAGTCTTCGACACTGTGTGGTCGGACGATTCAAAAGTTCAACGAGTTTATCGCGCGGTGGGAGTCTTCGACGCGATTCTCGAAGTCCGCAATTCCGCCGGTGAAACCGATCGGACCGAGCGAGCGGTGGCGGTGAGCGATTCGAATAATATTTCGCCGACAGCGAAATTCACCATCCGCAACCGCACGAATGCCTCGCTCGGCTCGCGGACGGCGGTGCTTCGCGATGAAATTTATTTCTCTGCGAGCGGCAGCCGCGACGAAGACGGTTCGACGAGCCGGATTGAAGCACGGTGGGATTTCGAAGGAGATGGGGTTTTTGACACGACTTTTTCCACTGCAAAAACGGCGACGCATCGCTTCACCTCGACTGGTTGGCATACGCCGACTCTCCAAATCCGCGATGAGGACGGCGGATTGGCGGAGGCGGAGACGACGATTAAAATCGTGGCGAATACTGCGCCGCGCGCGGAATTAAAAATCTCGCCGCTCCTCGCCACGCGCGACACGAGCTTCCGCTTCAACGCCTCCGGCAGTCGTGATGATCAAACCGGCACGAGCAATCTTGATTACCGTTTCGATTTCGACGGCGACGGAATCTTCGACACCGAGTTCAGTAGCTCGCGGAGCAAAACCTTCCAACTTTCGAAAACTGGAAAATTCACCGCGATCGTCGAAGTTCGCGATCACGCGAATGCGGCTTCGCAAGCCACTGCCGAATTCGAAGTGGCGGATCCTCTCCCGCCGATTGCCGCTTTCACCGTCGAGCCACGGGTGGGGACTTTTGCCACGAATTTCCAATTCGATGCGAGTCTCACCCGCGATCCTTCCGGCGTGGGCGGGTGGCTGAAATACCGCTGGGATTTTGATTATCGAGGGGAGAATGATGTTGATTATGATACCGGCTGGACTTCGAGCCCGAATTATCGCCATCGTTTTTCCGAAATCGGAGATTACAAAATTCGGCTTTCAGTCAAAAATTCCGCCGGGCAGCAGTCCGAATTTTTCACGAAAATAAAAATCCACGAAGAGAGCGCGTCGCTCGAATTTCTCCGCAAAAAAGGAATCATTTCCGACGAGAGCAATCCCGACCGGCTGATCACGCGCGCGGAGCTTGCAAAAATGATCGTAAAAGCCGCGAAGATTTCCACTCGCCGACCGTCAGAACAACAATTTACCGACGTGCAGCCGAACGACTGGTACGCGCCTTTCATCGCGGCGGTGAGCGAGCGCGGTTGGATTTCTCCGAAAGCTGACTTCGCGTGGCAGCCGAACGGCTCAGTCAATCGCGCGGAGGCGGCGAAGATTATCATCTCCGCGCTTTATCCGCGGGTGGCAGAAGTTCAAGCGGGAGGATTGAAAGATGTTTCGCCGACGGCGTGGTATTTCCGATTTGCGAACGTGGTGATCGAAGAAAATTTACTCTCGATTGAAAATGATGAGTTCAAGCCTGCTCAAGCGATTACGCGCGCGGAGGCGGCGCGGATGATCGCGAAGTTGCTCGAAAAATATTCGCAACATTTCTCGAATCTTTTCCAGTCAAACGGTTCGAATTTTCACGCAGCTGCTTCTCGCTCGCATCCGTTCGACGCGCGGGAATTTTTGAGTTCACTTTTGACCCGAATCGAACATTAAAGCTTGTTTTTAGGGCGGGATTTTGCTAAAATGAAATGATTTAAAACAAAACAATGAAGTAAAAAGTAAGAAGTAAAAAGTAATAAATATGAGCTAAGAACCATTGAGTAGGCAGTAATTAATCGGTAGTGAGTAGTAAGTGGGAAATAATAGGCAAGAAGCAAGAAGTAAAAATTAGTTACACATTGAACATCCAACAAAATGCAATTCAAAGTTCCTCAGAACGTTCAGATTGAAGACAGGATTCTACCTTTCATGACTCTCCGTCAGTTCGTGATTGTCGGAGTGGGGGGCGGATTTACTTACCTCATTTATCTCATGCTCGAGCAACAGAGCTCGCAAGTCTGGATGCCTCCGGTATTTGCGCTCGGGCTACTCACCGTGGCGGTAGCTTTTCTCAAAATTCGCGGTATTCCTTTTGTGAGTTTCACACTGCTTCTTTTCGAGCGTTATCTCAATGAAACGAAGCGCGTGTGGGTGAAATCTGCGGGGGATGTTTTTCCGCAGTCCTCCGCTTTCGACAAAAAGCAGAGCAACGAAACGAAGATCGTGAAGAAAGCAAAATCAAAAGCTTCAATCGATGAAGTCGAGAGACTTTCCAAGATATTGGACAGTTAAGTCAGTAGGTCAGTAGGTCAGTAAGTCAATGAGTCAGTAAGTCAAAGTTTAGAAGTAAAAACTGCAGCTCAAAAATTAAAATGCAGGGAGGATAAAAAATTAAGAGAGACAAGCTTAATAACTTAAAACTTAACAACTTAATAACTTAACAACTCAACATGGATTCAGTTCGTCAAAGCACGCACAAAAATCCGCAAGGCAGCACGCAATTTTATCTCCGGATTGGCGAGATTCACGATGATACCGTGGTGCTAAAGAACGGGGGGATGCGCGCGATATTGGAAGTCGACAGCGTGAATGTGAATCTCAAATCAGAGGAGGAGCAAAATGCGCTCATGTTTTCATATCAAGGCTTCCTCAATTCAATCGACTTTCCAATTCAAATCGTGGTGCGCTCGAAGAAGCTCGATATTTCCGGCTACCTCGGCAATTTGAAACAGGCGGGCAAGAGACAGACCAACGAGCTGCTCAAAAACCAAATCGCGGAATATTCCGAATACATCCGCCGACTTGTGGAATTCGCCGATATCATGGAAAAAAGTTTTTACGTGGTGGTGCCTTATGATCCTCCGCGCGCAAAATCACTGAATTCATTCCAGAATTTTTGGAATTTTGTTCATCCCGGAGATAGTACTTCCGCTTTCAATCAGCGCAAAAAAGAATTCGCGCAGCTCAAAAAAAAGCTCGAACAAAATTTGGAACAAGTGATGGGGGGATTGGAGAACTGCGGCTTGAAATCGAAAAGACTTGAGACTCCCGAACTTATCCAGCTTTTCTACGGCATTTACAATCCGCTCACCGCTCGCAACGAAAAGGTGGAGCGTCCCGAAGAGATTGACTTAATCGATTCGAAAACAATTTAACCTTTTAACCACTTTTAGTGTGTCTTCAAAAAAAACGGATCGCGCTCGGCAGCTTCGGCTTCTGGTTTTTGCGATTCTCGCGATCTCCTTTTTCAATCTCGTGGCATTCAAATTCGGATCCTTGATATTCGAGGTTTCAGGATTTCAGTTGATGCTACTGTTGCTGGGAATGTTCACACTCGCGGTTTATTTGATGGTGTGGCAAATCGTCCTGCCACTAGTGAAGTGCGCTGGCAAAAATGCAAAGAAAGTTTTTATCTGAGACAGTTTCATTTCTTCGGAAATAAATTCAAAATCTTCCGAATTTTATTTCCAGGAAAACCAATCACTGTTTCAATCTCTCCCGCCACGCTCTCCACGAATTTTCCCGTGTCATTCTGAATCGCGTAGCCTCCGGCAAATTCAACGACTGGGTTTTCCGCGACATATTTTCCGATCTCTTCTTCGCTAAGCTTCCGAAATTTCACCAGCGCGATTGCGCTCCCCGTGATTTCTCGCTCATCTGTTTTCGCGCAAAAACTTGAGACCACTGCGTGAGTTTTGCCGCTCAACTTTCGCAGCAATTCAGCTGCTGCGCGTTTCCCGCGCGGCTTCCCAAAAACTTCTTCGTCAATTTCGCCGAGCGTGTCGCAGCCGAGCGTGAGAGTTCCCGGCTCAAAAACCGCTCGCGCTTTTTCCGTTGCGAGCCGCTCCGCATTTTTCGCCGCTGACTTCCCAATCTCAACTTTCTCGAAAATTTTTGCGGGCTTCACTTCGAAATCTTTCACGAATTTCGCGAGCAATTTGATTCTCCGCGACGAGGATGAGGCGAGAATAATTTTCATTCAATAGGAGAGAGCGCGCGCAAATCGACCACGATTTTTTTCAAAACTTGCACCGTTCGCATCAAATCTTTTTGGGTTGTCGATTTTCCGAGTGTGAAGCGGATACTGCCGTGCAGCCATTCGCGTGGAATTCCGAGCGCGGTCAAAACGTGGGAGGGTTCCAAATCTCCGCTTGCGCATGCGCTGCCGCTGCTTGCCGCGATTCCTGAGAAGTCGAGACGGAGGAGAATGCTTTCACCTTCTATTCCGAAAAAAGAAAAATTCGCGTTTCCGGGCAGCCGATTTTTCGAATCTCCGTTCAGCCGAACGCGGGGAATTTCGGCGAGAATTTTTCCGACAAAATAATCCCGCAACTTTGAAAGTCTCGCGAATTCTTTTTCTCGCGAATTTTCCGCGAGCATCAAGGCTGCGGCTGCTCCCACGATTCCCGCCACATTTTCCGTGCCGGCTCGTCGTCCGCGTTCCTGCCCGCCACCCAAAATTTGTGGAGCAAGCTGCGTTCCTTTTTTTACAAAAAGAATACCCGTCCCTTTCGATCCGTAAAATTTGTGAGCCGAAAGCGAGAGGAGATCGACTTTCAGATGTCGTGTGTCGAGATTCAAAATTCCGCCGGCTTGCACCGCATCGGTATGGAAAAGCAGTTGGCAGTTGGCAGTTGGCAGTTGGCAGCGTTGGTGATTGATTTTTTGGACGAGTTTGCCAATCTCACGGACTGGCTGAATCGTGCCGATTTCGTTATTTGCGAGCATCACGGAAATCAATTTCGTATTTGACCGGATTGCTTTTTCAATTTTTCGCGCGTCCACGATTCCATTTTTCCCGACCGGAATTTTCGTTAGTTCAATCCCTTGTTTTTTCAAAAGTTCAGCTGTGCGGAGGATCGCGGGATGTTCGATTTCTGAAATAATGAGGTGGGCATTTTTTGATTCCCGCTTTCCAACCTTTGATCCGTTTCCCCCTTCTCCCGCCTTCGCGGGATTCGGAAGGACAGGTCGCGGGAACAAGTTTTCCAAAACTCCGCGGAGCGCGAGATTGTCGCTCTCCGTTCCGCCGCTCGTAAAAATTATTTCTTCCGGTTCGCAGTACAAAATTTCCGCAACATCCCGCCGCGCTTTTTCAATCGCGTTTTTCGCAGACTGACCTTTTGAATGAATCGAACCGGCATTCCCGAATTCTTCTCGCAAAAAGGGCAGCATCGCTTCTAAAACTTCCGGCGCGAGAGGGGTGGTGGCAGCGTGATCGAGATAAATCAGTTCAGGGTTCTTGGTCATTGGTTCTTGGTTCGTGGAGTTAACCTCCGAGATATCTCGGAGGTTAACGGTTTTATTTTATTTCAACCTCTTTGTAATCATCTTCTGTATTTTTTTCACGCACTTCCCACACCCGCTGCCTGCTTTCGTTCGTCGCTGGAAATCTTCGAAAGTTCGGTCGCCCGCCGCGAGCGCGAGATCGAGTTCCCGTTCACTCACGCCGAGGCATTCGCAAATAATTTTCGATTTCGCCTCTCTCGCGATTCGAGCTGACTGATTTGATTTCAAAAAATAATCATTCACCGCTGCTCGCAAAACTTTGTCGCCGAGCACCGAGCAGTGAATTTTATTTTTCGGCAGTCCGCCGAGCCGTTTCAAAATATCAGCTGGAGTGATTTTCAGTGCGTCCTCGATTTTCATTCCGCCGTTTTTCAGAATCATTTCTGAAAGCATCGATGTGCTGCCGATCGCGCTCGCGCAGCCAAAAGTCTTCCACTTCAAATCTACGATTCGGTCTTTTTCTCGGTCCACTTTAATCCATATTTTCATCACGTCTCCGCACGCGGGCGAACCGATTTCTCCGACTCCGTCCGCGCGGAAATCCGCCTCGGCTCCTTTCAAAAAATTACGGGGATTGAAGAAGTGATCTTTTACTGTTTCGGAATAAATCCAGTTTTGGTTCATTTCATACCGCTTCGCAATAGAAATATTACAGTCTGTTTTTTTATAAATTAATTTTATTACTAATATCTAATCTTTTTAAACACCAATGCTTCGCGGCATTAATAGCTTTTTTATTGCGAATTGGTATTAAAGCAAGTCAGTCAAACGAATTTTCTCCAGATCTGCGAGTAGCCGCCGCTGCACCTCCGCGAGACGGAGGATGATTTTACAATTTTTCGCGCGGGCACAGCTCGTCTCTCTTTTTTGCAAACACGCGTGAATCGCGAGTTTCTGTTCCACTGCTTTGAGTACTGTTTTCAGTGAAATTTCACTCGCGGATTTCACAAGCGTGTAGCCGCTACCGCGTTTCGAGGTCACGAGTTTCGCGCTTTTTAATTTTTGAAAAACATTCCGCAAAAAATAAAGCGAGAGTTTTTCCGCGCGCGCGATTTCACTCACGCTCGCGGATTTGTCTTTTTCTCGCGCGAGATGGGTGAGTCCGAGAATCGCGTATTCAGCCGCTTTTGAAAATTGCACGTAAATGAGTTTAATACAAATTTTGTGTTAAAACAAGTTTTGTTAAAATTCAAAAATGCTCACTCACGGTATTTTTACTCCGCATCCGCCCGCGATCATTCCCAAAATCGGCGGGGAGGAAACGAAAAAATTCGAAAAAACAATCCAAGCTCTTTTG
Source organism: Patescibacteria group bacterium (assembly GCA_043816245.1). Classification (GTDB taxonomy): domain Bacteria; phylum Patescibacteriota; class Gracilibacteria; order JAHISY01; family JAHISY01; genus JAHISY01. The sequence goes on along the minus strand of JBDRIC010000004.1, from coordinate 1,167 downwards.
ACGGTGAGTTTGAAATTAAAACAGAATCCGCCGCAAACTTTGATTCTCCTGACGCCTCACGCGGAAATCGAAATCGACAAATTTGTTGTTCGTGTTCCCCAAAGTCCGAACTTCACCGCAAGTTTCGAAGAATTCGGCGCGGAAAGGGATGCCAAAATTTACGCGAGAGACAGATTGCTCACCGCGCAAATTATCGAAGGGATTCATTCGCGCAGGATGCAGACGGTGATTCTCGAAGATGAAAAACTCGATTTTGGGAGCAGTATTCCGCTGTATTTTCTCGCCTCCGCGTTGCCCGAAATTGAAATCGTGAATCTCGGGATTTCACTCGCGGGGATTCCAGAACACCAAAAACTGGGGGAGGTAATCGCCGAAATTTCCGAGAAATCAAAAAAACAAATTGCGTTCATCGCGAGCGGAGAACTCTCCCATCGCCTCGCAAAAAATTCTCCGCACGGTTTTTTTCCGCCTGCTGCCGCATGGGAGGAGGAATTAATTCAGAATTTGGAGAACGGGGATTTCGAAAAAGCTTTGCGGCAAGATCCTTTCGAGCTGGACGAGGTGGGGGAATGCGGGATGCGCCCGCTCGCCGCGCTGCTCGGGGCATTCGAAAAAATCCCGCACACGCACGCACTTCTTTCCCACGAAGCTCCGGGAGGAATCGGTTGCGCGGTGGGATTTTGGGAAAGAAAATGACTTAACGGAAAAACAGTTTGATTATCCCCAAATTCTCTCCATCCTAGAAAAAGTATCAGGCAGGTCTGCTATCTGCCTTCGATTTTTTAACTCCTGCTTCGCCTCAATCAAATCTCCGTCTCTACTTTCTTCCTGCAATTTAAAAACTCCTGCTTCGCCTTCCCTCTTTTACTAAAGAGGGAAAAGACAGTTGTCTTTTTTTGCAAAAAATAAATTCTTCTTTCTTTTCGGGCGAGCGAACGAAGGATGGGTCAAAGAGGGGCTTGGGGAGATTTGAGACTTGAATTTCAGCAGGCGGGTGTTAGCAAGACTCTACATTCCACTTTCCAATAGTACCCCTGCGAAATAACTCAATCTCAAGAGACAACTACCCGATAGTTTTTCAAACTATTCAAAATTTCTTTGGAGTGTCCGAAAGTTTACCAGCGAAGCAATCATCCGGAAGGTCGCATTGTAATCTTTCAGATTATG
>JBDRIC010000003.1:0-3052 GCA_043816245.1 Patescibacteria group bacterium | reverse complement strand
ACTCTCCCGATTTCCGAAAGATACATTCGAATTGAATCATTCGCGATTTCGGTAAGATCGGTAAGCTTTTTTTCTTTCTTTTTTACTTTTTTCTTAATGTTTTTCTCATCCACATCTTCCTCTTCCTCCTCTTCTTTAATTTTTTTATTCCACACGATTGCCTTTTTTTGATCGATAATTTCCACTCCCAAATCCTGCAAAATTTCCACAAATTCTTCAATGAGATCTAAATTATCTTCGATTGGCGGAAGCGCGCCTTCAATTTCCTGATGCGTAACAAAACGCTGTTGCCGACCTTTTACAATCAATTCCCGTCCAATTTTTGGGAATTTTTTTAATTGTTCACTCGAAGGTGAATTGATAAATATGCGAACTTTAGCCATAAAAAACGGGGAATGAGATGGAAGGAAGGGAAACGGTAGCGCGGATTTTAGGGAAGAAATGGAGAAAAAGCAAATTTTGAAAATTAATTTCGCTTTTCAAGTTCAGCAATTGCTGCATTATGCATTACAAAAAAATCAGTTTCTTTCCCTGTAAATTTTTTAAATTGAAAAACTCCTTGCCAAGCAAACATTTCCAGCCCCTCAATTGTTTCACAACCCGCCTTTCTCGCATCTTTCAATAACTTCGTCTCGCGAGGATTGTAAACAATGTCGAAAACGAGCGGCTGATGTTTTTCGAACCACTTCGAATCAACAAAGCTCATCCCCTCGAATTTTCCCTTCATCCCAAGCGGAGTGGAGTTGATGAGAATGTCGGGATCGTAATTTTCGAGATTCTGAATGAAATCGAAATTTTGGATTCGATCGCCAAAATCTTTTTTCAATCCTTCGAATTCCCAAGCCTCGCGGGTCACGATTGTCACTTCGCAATTTTTTTCTAACAAAGCAAAAACAATCGCGCGCGCCGCGCCGCCTCCACCGAGGACGACGACTTTTTTATTTTCAATCGGTTTGTCAAAAGATTCCAAAAAGCCAAGCCAGTCAGTATTTGTTCCGACGAGTTTTCCACCTTGCCAAAAGACGGTGTTGACTGCTCCAATTTCTTTCGCCGCGTCTTCCACCTCATCAAGAAACGGAATAATTTTTTCTTTGTGGGGGATTGAAACACTCAAGCCAGCAATATGTTCATCGCGGACTCGCTGAATAAACTCCTCCAGTTTTTCCGGCGGCGTCTCAAAAAATTCGTACTTCGCGTCGATTCCCAACTTTTCAAACGCAGCATTGTGCATCGCGGGGGAGAGCGAGTGTCCGGCGGGGTAAGCGAGAATTCCGAAACGGAGTTGGCAGTTCTCAGTTTGCAGTTCGCAGATTTTTAAAAATTACACACTATATTTTCTTCTCTTTGATGTCTTCAGTTTTTTCTTTTTTCTCCTCAACCTTCTCTTCAACATCCTCTTTCTCCTCAACTTTTTCCTCAACCTTCTCTTCAACATCCTCTTTCTCATCAACTTTCTCCTCCTCAGTCTCCTCTTTCTCAGCTTTTTCTGAACCGTCTTGCTCCTTCCCTTCTTTCAATTCGTCGGCAGGCTCCTCCTCATCCTTTTTTACTTCTTCTTCTTTTTTCTCAGCATCACCCCCTTGCTCCTTTTTTTTTGAATCGCTTGATTTTTCACCCTCGTCATCTTTTTTGGAACCGTCTTTCTGGGAATCCGAATCACTCGGCTCTTTTTCAGCCTTCGTTTTTTCTTCTTTTTTCTCAGTCGATTTTTCCGAATTTTCTTTCTCTTTCAATTTCACTTCTCCTTCGAGTTCGGCGGTATTCAAAATATCAATTTCCCAACCCATGATTTCACCTGCCAACCTCACATTTTGACCACTTTTCCCGATTGCGAGCGCGCGCTGATCTTCCGCCACGTAAACTTCCACACGCTTTTCATCGTCGTGTTTCACGAAATAATCAATCTTCGCCGGAGAGAGAGTTTCTTTCAACATCGTTTCGAAATCTTCGGAATACTCGATCACATCAATCCGTTCGCCGTTTACCTCGTCGGTAATATTTTGAATCCGCACGCCTTTTTGTCCGACGCACGCTCCGACCGGATCGACATTCGAATCAATCGAATCGACCACGATTTTGCAGCGCACTCCCGCATCCCGCGCGATGGCTTTCACCACCACCGTCCCGTTCCGCACTTCCGGTATTTCCAATTCCATCAAACGGAAAATCAAACGGGGATGGGTGCGCGAAACTTTCAACATCGAACCCCGCGGAGTGAGCTCCACTTTTTCGAGATAAACTTTCACGCGCTGACCTTGCTGGTACCTTTCGCGCGGAATTTGATCGCGCGGCTCGAGCACCGCAGTGGTGCGATCGAGCTCGAGATGGACGAAGCGACCTTCGATACGATGCACGAGCGCATTCAAAAGCTCGTCAGCTCTTCCGCTGTATTCAGTGTAAATCGCTTTTCTTTCCGCTTCTTGAATTTTTTGGATGATCACCTGCTTCGCCGATTGGCTCGCAATTCTCCCATAATCGAGAGGCGTCACATCAATTTTAATTTTTGCGCCGACTTTTAATCCTTTTTTAATCTGCTGCGCATCTTTCACGCTGATTTCCGCTTGATGATTTTCCACTTTTTCCACAATCGTCTTCACGAGCAGCACAGCTGTTTTTCCACTTTCTTTGTCGAGAATCACTTCTAGATTTTGATCGCGATTGCCAAAATCTTTGCGGTATGCGGCTTTGATTGCATCCTGCACTGCTTCGAAAACCGATTCCGCATCAATTTTCTTTTCATCGCAAACTTGATTAATCGCCGCGGCGAAGTTTTGGGCGTTGACACTCATAGGGTAGGAGGATAAAGGTTTGGAGAAAACCCCGAGCTTGATTGCTTCAGGTTCGAAAAGATTTTAGAGGAAAAGTTTCAAAAAAGCAATTTTTTGTACGCGTCCAATACACCTGAGATTTTTGGGATCAGGAGAAAAACAGTTTGAGAAAATATTTGAGAGTCCTGTCCGCCACGGCGGATTCCATAATTGTACCGCTAGAAACTGACCCAGAATGGAAGGTGGAAAGTGGAAGATGGAAAGTGGAGGTTTGCTAACTACCC
>JBDRIC010000002.1:0-3407 GCA_043816245.1 Patescibacteria group bacterium | reverse complement strand
TGTTGATTTGCATTACAAATTTATCGGCGGGACAAATGATGATGAGCCTGCTTCTGAAAATTTTATTGTTGATGATTTGCGGGAAGATATGGGTTCAATGAGAATGCCGCAAGTCACTTTGAGCACCGGCAAAAATTGTTTTTCAAACTCTGGCGATCGTAAGATTGGTTTCACTACAACGGAAGTTGACGGAATCCCGCGCGACTGGGTGAAGGTGCTGAATGAGATGAACGAGGTTTGGACGACGAGCGAATTTGCGAAAAAAGGATTTGAAAAGTCCGGGGTCAAGCCGCCGATTTTCAACATGCGGGAGGGTATCAATCCCGAGTATTTTCATCCCGATATTTTGCCGTTTGAACATGCGCACAAAGACAAGTTTGTTTTTATTTCAAATTTCGCTTGGGGTCGGCGAAAAGGAATTGAAGAACTTTTTGAAGCGTATTCGCGGGAATTTTCAAGGGGTGAAAAAGTTATTATGATTTTGAAAGTTTTGCCGAGTTATCAAGATGCAAATATTCAAGAGGATATGAAAAAATTATTTTCGCGAAAAGGTGAAGCTGAAATAATTGTTTGGGATGCGGTGCTTCCGCCTTACATGCTCCCGTCGTTTTATTGTGCCGGTGATTGCATGGTGTTCCCGACTAGGGGCGAGGGCTTCGGGCTTCCGCCGCTTGAAGCTCTCGCTTGTGGTGTTCCTGTTATCACGACCGGCTATTCAGCGCAGACGGAATATTTAAAAAAGGATGGTGAGAAGCTGCCGGGTGTCGAATTTATCGATTATAAAATGGGAAAATTTGACGGCAGTGATTCGATTTATTACAAAGGTTTTCAGTGGGCTTTGCCGGATGTGAAACATTTGCAAAAGCTGATGCGAAAGGTTTTTGATAATCGCGAAAAATATAAAGCCGACGCGCTGGAATCTTCAAAGTGGATTCGTCAAGAATGGTCGTGGGCGAAAGCTGCGGATCTCGTGATCGAGCGACTAAAGGAATTTCAAAAATAATTTAATTTCGATCTTTTAACTTTTTTTATTCGATCTTTTAACTTTTTTTAAATGAAACTTCTTTATCTTTCTTGTCATTCGATTATCGAATATGATGAAGTCAAGCTCTTCAAAGAGTTGGGAATTGATGTTTTCGCGCACGGTGCTTACCTCGACCCGAAGCGTCCCGAGGATGATAAGCGTCCGGCTCTCACCGGTGAGACTGATTTGGAGCTTATCGATATGGCGAGGCGAAACCCGAAGGAAAAAATGACGAAGGAATTTTTGGATAAATTTGATGTGATATTTTTTCACTGGATGCCAGCGTGGTTGGAAGCAAATTTTGAGCTGATCAAAAATAAGCTGGTGATCTTTCGGACTAACGGGCAAAGCTCGCCGGATGATGAAATTTTGCTCGGGCGGTATAAAGCGCGTGGAGTAAAAATCGTGCGCTACTCGCCGATTGAAAAAAACATTCCGTATTACTGCGGGGCTGATGATGTGATTCGATTCGGGAAAGACCCCGAGGAATACAAAGGCTGGACAGGTGAAAAGGAGCGAGTGATCACGGTGTGCCAAAATATGAAGGCGCGCGCGGCGTTTTGTAATTATGAAGTTTTCGAAAAAGCGACTGAAGGTTTTGATCGTAAACTTTTTGGTCCCGATAACGAAGCCAGTGGCGAGTTGTCCGGTGGTTGTTTGAGCTACGACGATTTAAAAAAAGAGCTGCGAGAAAATCGCGTTTATTTTTACACTGGCACAAAGCCAGCCAGCTACACGCTGAATTTTATCGAGGCGTGGATGACCGGCATCCCGATTATTTCGATTGGGTCGGCTCTCGGAGATCCGCATTTTTTACCCGGGCAGAAAAGTTTTGAGATTCCATTTTTGGGGAAGAGTGGGCAAGATTTTTTCGTCGCTGATGATGTCGCGCATCTTCGCGGGTTTATCAAAAGTTTGATGAAGAAGCCGGAGCTTCGGCAGGAAATTTCGGAGTGTGGACGGCTTCGAGCTATTGAGCTTTTCGGGATTGATAAAATTCGCGAGGAGTGGAGAAAGTTTTTTGTTGAACAGGGTGTGCTTTCTTAAATTTAATTTTTTAATTTTTTATGCCATGTTTAAAGAAGAAAAAGCCGATTTCACGGCGAAAAACGGAAGGAAGCGGAGCTTCCGGTATCGTGAGGGGACGAATGATTTTAATACGATCAATGCCTGTTTTTCCGAGGATGAATACCGAACGCGTGAGATGGGGTCGTTTGATGGCTCGGTATGTGTTGATGTCGGCGCACACGTCGGATCTTTCGCGTTGCTGTGCTCGGTTTTGGGTGAAGGTGTAGGCGTTTATGCTTACGAGCCGATTCCCGAAAATCATGCTTTGCTTTTTCATAATGCTCAAGACAATGATTTACAGGGGTGCGTTTATGTTCACAAATTGGCGGTGACCGGTCTCGATGCCGGCAAAGTTACGATGCGCTATTCAGCGCCTCACGCGGAAAATAATCATCACAAGTTTATTGGTGCGCCGGTTTTGGATGAAGCTGATTTTGAGAAAGTGCAAACTTTCGATGCAGAAAGTATTTCGTTGGCGAATATTTTTCTGCTGAATGGAATCTCAAAGGTGAAGGTTTTGAAGGTGGATACGGAAGGCGCTGAGTATGATATTTTTGAAAATACTCCTCAAGAGCTTTTCGAAATGTGCGAATTTATCGTCGGCGAATTTCATTCTCATCCGCTCGTAGAGGATGGTACAGGTCGCGCTCGTCTGCTGGCTGCGGTGGGTGATAAATTCGAGGATTTATCAGTTGGTGATCCGAAGGCGAATATTGGGGAATTCTTTTTTAAACGCAAAAATGGATAAAGAAATTAAATTTAGTTTCGTGTGGTGCGCGATTTATTGTGTTCTTGCCATTGGTGGAGTAGTTTTAATTTTGACTAATTTGGAATGAATGTCTTAGCTGATTACCATCATTGCGACCTGTACCACTCGCTCCACTTGCTGCTTGAAAAGCGGCTAGGGATGAGCCTGTACCGTCCGATTGGGTTGGATTGGTATGAATGCGGCTTTTGGAAATATTCAGATGAGGAAGGCGTTAGAAAACAGTTTTTGGAGCTTCCGAAGGAAGCGGTGGATAAAGGAACGCATTTTGAAATCTCCGATTCCGTGCATGGTGGTTTCACGAAAGCGGTCACGCTCGAGCAATTTGGAAAAATGAAGTGGGATATTTTGATGCCGTCGGTGCGTCAGAATGAGCTTGCTTTTATGAAGTTGCGGAATGAATTTAATTCTTCTGCTTTTATGGTTCGTCAAGCTGGGAACATTCACGATGTCGTTGACACTCGCGTTTGTCCGAATGTTTTATGCTCGGCGATTCCACCGGAAATCTTCGCGGAAGTAAATACGGCTATTTATCATCAAGAGTTTGAT
>JBDRIC010000001.1:0-2410 GCA_043816245.1 Patescibacteria group bacterium | reverse complement strand
TTTGTTTGAGGTGGGCGAAGTATCCATCACACGAATTAGTCGTATTCGGAATCTCAAGTTCTGGATATTTTCGGTAAGTAAATAGCCATGGTAAGTTCACCGCGAGACTGCGATGCGCGCTTCGAAGTTTCCTGTGCGTGTAATGCCAACCTCGTTTGCTTTCATCAGGAGTTCTCTCATTCAAGAAATCACACCACCTCCGCTGCCACTTCTTGATCTTGCGAGCAAAACGGATTCTCCCGCAGAATTTCAATTCAAGCGTAATCTTCCGCAGCTGTTTACCCGCTTCCAATTTAGGTTTTTTGGTGAGATATTTTGTTACAGTCTGCACTGTGTGGAATTGACATAGCTGAATCGGAATATCAGGAAACATCTTTAAAAGCAGTTGTCTCACCCCGCGCCTGCCATCGATCACGAAAGCTTCGGACTGAACCCCGAGAGCTTCCAAATCATTCAGTAGAGCTTCGTAGTGTTCCACTTTCTCGCTTCTAATGTCTCTCCAGATCAAATTCTGACTTTCCGCTCGAGAAACTAAAACTCCCGATCTGCGCGTCCAAAAGAAAGCATCGAGAATAACCACAACTGGATGTTTTGGAACGCGGACTTCTCCGGTGACGGGTAAATGTTGTTCGAAATATTTGCGGATTGTTGGAATACTTTTGCCATATTTTGACTTCAATTGTTTGAGAGATTGCTTTCCGATTGTGTAATCTAGGTAGGCATATCTAATCCAATTTAGGTTTTTAGAGGTGAATTTCTTGTGACATTTTTTGCATTGATATCGTTGCCGACCATTTCTTTTGCCTACTTTTTTGGACTGCCATGAGCCGCATTTAGAACATTTTTTTGAAACATAGTGAAAAAAGTTAAGTATTGAGCTTGCACTAGCTTAATACTTAAAACCTTCAGACCCCATTTTTTTCATTAAGCCGAATTTTACGGTTTTAAAAGAAGAAAATTGTGTAAAGGTCGTGAAAGCTCGCCTGAAAGTCGAGTGCTTGAGAGGTGTGCCGGAATTAAGAGTGATATTTATTTTACGGATTGAGGATAATAATGTTAATTTTCTCGAAATTTACACAAAGAGCGATAACCAAAATAGGGAGAATGAAGCGAGGATTAATTTTTATCTCTGATTTGTATTAAGCACAACAAAAAACTCTACCAACCACAATCTACCGACTGCCTACCGCTTCGACCACTGTGGCGCTCGCCTCGCTCGCTTCAAACCCGGTTTATTCCGCTCCTTTTTTCTTGAATCGCGGGTAATGAATCCGGCTTTTTTTAGTGGGCTTTTTCGGCTTTCATTTTCTTTCACGAGCGCACGAGAAATCCCGTGGCGGCATGCCTCCGCGCCTGCTGAAATTCCGCCGCCGATGAGTTTGATTTCGACATCGTAACTTTTTTCACTTGCATCCGCGACTTTGAAAGGCGCGAGAAAAGAAGCCACATCTTTCCCAATTGTGAAGTATTCTTTGAGTTTCCGGTCGTTTATGAGGATTTCGCCTTTTCCTTTCGGAAAAATCTTCACGCGCGCGATTGCGGTCTTACGCTTACCGACCGCATAAATGTACGGCTTGGTATTCACGGGCTTCTCTTCGGTTTTGGATTTGGCTGGATTCAAATTTGAGGAATTAAAATAATTTTAAACTTTCAGTTCAATCGGTTTCTGCGCTTCGTGAGGATGCTGCTCACCTGTAAAAATTTTCAAGCGCTGCAATCTTCCGTCGCGCAGCCGATTTTTCGGCAACATTCCGCGGACTGCCAATTCCAAAATTCTCTCCGGCTTTTTGACGAGTAGTTCTTTAGGAGTCACTTCTTTCAAATTTCCGCGGTAGCCGGAGTGTCGGTAATAAATTTTGTCGGTGAGCTTTTTTCCAGTGAAACGAATTTTCTCCGCGTTCACGATGATTACACCGTCGCCGAGATCGAGATGCGGCGTGAAGTCAGCGCGATGTTTTCCACTCAATCGGCGCGCAGCTTCGGTCGCCACTTTTCCGGGAGTTTTCCCGTTCGCGTCGATCACGAACCACTTCGCATTTTGAGGAATTTCGGAAACTTTTGGGAGGGGGGTTTTCATTTTTAAACTAATTCAATTTGAACTTTCGGGGCAGCATCGCCTTTTTGAATACCAATAGGAGTGATGCGAGTGAATCCTGATTTGCGTTCCGCATATTTTGGCTTCAGCTCTGCAATCATTTTTTTTTGCGCTTTTTCGTCAAGTAAATAAGATTTCAAATACCGAATCATTTCGCGGTCTTCTGTTTTTTTCTTCAAATTCACGATCAGTTTTTCGAAGACCGGCTGCAACGCGCTTGCCTTCGCGGCGGAGGTTTGGATTTTGTCGTGGAGAATCAAACTCGTCGCAAGATTTCGCAGCAGCAGTCGGCGGTGATCCGCCTGTCGCCCGAGC